>JAKAAV010000056.1 GCA_021802185.1 Chloroflexota bacterium
CGGGCCCACGCCGGCAGCTTCGCGATGCGGCCCGATGCGACGTAGAT
This sequence comes from Chloroflexota bacterium, assembly GCA_021802185.1. GTDB lineage: Bacteria > Chloroflexota > Limnocylindria > Limnocylindrales > CSP1-4 > JAJYNJ01. Next base: position 48 of record JAKAAV010000056.1, read on the forward strand.
CTCGTGGCTGTCGTACACGACCGCGGGCCGGCTCCCGGGGCCCGTGCGCCCGCGTCTCTCCGCGGCGGCGATCGCGCCCGGGAGGCCCGAGAGATCGTGGCCGTGGTACGCGTCGGCATCCGGTGCCGCGACAGCGGCTGATCGGGCCCAGCCGCGGATCGAGAACTGCCAGCGCGTCAGCCAGTCGATCGTGTCGCCGCCCGAGGGCCGTACGGGCCGCAGGCGCCGGAACAGCAGGTAGAACGGGGTGCGCAGCGCGATCCAGCCGAGCCAGCCGGCGGTGACGGGCAGCAGCCAGAGCAGCTCGATCCAGCCGCGCGGTCCGCGGCGCACGTCGAACAGCAGCCGGAACCGGACCCACCACCGGCCGCGCCATGGGTACCGCCCGAGGATGTACCAGCGCTTCCAGCCGGTCGGGAGAGGAACCCGGACGATCTCGAAGCCGTCGCGACGCTCCCGCTCGACCGCGGTCGACGCCAGGTCGCGCGGCCGCGCCATGATCGTCACGGTGTGGCCGGCCTTCGTCAGGCTCGCCGCCTCGCGGAGCACGCGCGCATCGGTCGTGCAATCGTTGAAGACGAACATGACGATGCGGCTCACGACCCGGCCCTCCTCCGGAGCGACGGCACATGGAGGCGCCGGCGGACTGTCCGCCCCGCCGCCGGAACGTCCCGCAGCCGCGGGGAGCCACCCACGCGCGACTCGGCCGGCTGCGACGCCGTCTCCTCGGGCGCCGCGGGCCTGGCCACCTCTGCGGCCAGCCGGCGGTACGCCGACACCAGCGCCCCCTGCTGGCGCTCCCACGTGTACCGGTCGAGCGCAACCGTCCGGCAGTGCCGCCTGAGCGCGTCGCGCTCCTCTGGCGACCGGCCGAGGAGCGCCGCGGCCGCACGCGCGATCGCCGCCGGCTCGATCGGAGTGCATGCGCCGAGGGCATCTGCGGAGACCAGCCGGCAGTGCTCCGTCCCGTCCGAGACGAGCACCGGCACGCCCGCCATGATGCTCTCGAACAGCTTGTTGGCGAGGTTGAGCCGCTGATTCAGGGTGCGTGCCGGCTGGCCCACGTAGCCGAGATCGGCCGATGCCGTCCACTCGAGGAGCTCGGACGGCGGCACCGCGTCGAGCACGAACAGGCGGCCGGGGCGACGGGCCGCCTCGGCCCGCAGGCGGTCGGCGAGGCGGCCGTAGCCGAGCAGCACGACCGCGGCGTCGAGCGCCCGGAGGGGCTCGTGCTCGAGCGCGGCGATCAACTCCTCGATCCCGCGGTCGACGCTGAAGCCGCCCTGGTACAGCACGATCGGGCGCTTCGGTCCGATCGCCGTTGCCCGCCGGAGGCGGTCCGACCGGGGCGGCTCCGGATCTTCCGGCCGCCAGGCGGGCGGGCAGTTCAGGACCACGACCGGGCGGCCGACGTGGAAGCGTCGCGCGGCCTCGGAGGCGACCCCGTCGCTCACGGCCGTCAGCAAGGCGGCACGCCGAACCCAGCGCGCCTCGCGACGGCGGACGAGCGAGCGGACGAGGCGCGGCATGCGGGCCAGGCGGGCGGCCTCGGTGTGCAGATCCGCCAGGTCGTAGACGAAGCGCGAACCGGTGCGCTCCGCAGCGGCGGCGATGACGGGCAGCGCGACGAGGGCCTTGCAGTGGAAGACGTCGGCGTCGGGCACGGCCGAGACGACCGCGTCGGACCACGGGCCGACGCGCCACTGGTGCGCGCCGATCTCGACGAGCCGCCGGATCGGCGCGCGCACGCGCTCGAAGCCGCGCGGCGAGGACGGCGGCAGCGACATCGCCGCGGGCTCGAACCCGAGCAGTCCCGCGAGCCGCGCCCGGACCGGCTCGGGAAGCGGCCGGAACACGCTGACGACGCGACGATCGACCGAGAGACGGCGCAATTCGATCCGGTCGCCGAGCGATTCGCGCGCGGGCAGCCCGGGCGCCTCGAACGCGAGGACGGTCACGTCGTGTCCGTCTCCGGCAAGCGCGCGCGCGGTGCGGAGCAGGCGCGAGTCGTGCTCGAAGGTGTTCGCGGCGACGATCGCGACGCGCAGCGCAGGCCGAGCCTCGGACTCGAGCCGTTCGGCCTCGAGGGCGCGGACCGCCGCGACGACGCGCGGATCGGGAAGCGTCGACATCTCGGCGGAGTGTAGGGCCTGCGGCTCAGGCGCCGAGCCAGGCCGCGATCGAGGCCGACACGCGGTCGTCGGCGCCTGCCGGCGAGACGACGGCCTCTGCCGCCCGACGGATGGCGCTGCCGGGCGTGGCGGCCCGAGGCGCGAGCCGCTCGAGCGCAGCGACGGCGAGCGTGGCGTCCCGTCCGACGAGCGCGCTGCGCCCGCCGTGCTCCTCGAGCGTGGCCGTCCACTCGGTCGAGCCGCGCAGCACGAGCGCCGGCGTCCCGAGCCAGGCCGACTCGCGCTGGACGCCACCCGAGTCGGTCACGACGGCCGCGGCGTGCAGCTGCAGGGCGAGCGTCGTCGCGTATCCCTGTGGCGGCACCGCGTGGACGTTCGGCGGGATGACGCAGTCGCACTCGTCCATCGCGCGCCGCGTCCCGGGGTGGAGCGCCAGGACGACGGACCGATCCAGCGCCCCGAGCAGGGCGAGCCATTCGTGGATCGCGTCCGGGGCCCGGTTCTCGGCCCGGTGAACGGTCGCGAACAGGTATTCGCCCGATGCGAGCCCGAGGTCGCGGACGTCCTCCGGGGCGCCCTCCCCGATCGCTGAATGGTCGCGCACGTGCGGGAGCGTGGCCGCGCACAGGTCCTGCATGAGATCGCCGACGACCCCGACGCGCGCCCGCCTCCAGCCCTCGGCCGCCGGCCCGGACGCTGCGTTCCCAGCGCCGACTCCCTCGGCTCGAAGGTTCGCGGCCGCCTGCTCGTTCGGGGCGAGCAGCAGCTGCGCCAGGTGGTCGGCGACGACGCGGTTGATCTCCTCCGGCATCCGGCGGTCGAACGAGCGAAGGCCCGCCTCGACGTGGGCGAGCGGCAGGTCGAGCTCCGCCGCGACGAGCGCGCCGGCCAGCGTCGAGTTCGTGTCGCCGAAGACGACGACCGCGTCGGGCTGCTCGTCGAGCAGGACGGGTTCGAGCCCGTCGATCATCGCCGCGAGCTGTCGCGCATGGCTGCCGCTGCCGACCCCGAGCTGGCGGTCGGGGGGCGGCAGGTGCAGCTCCCGGAAGAACCGGCCCGCGATCTCCTCGTCGTAGTGCTGGCCGGTGTCGATCAGCCGCGGGGCGTGGTCGCGCCGCAGGGCATGCCATGCTGCCGCGGCCTTGATCAGCTGCGGCCGGGTGCCGACGACGCACGCGAGCTTCATCACGGCCTCAGCGCCGTCCCGCGCGGCCCCGCCGCGTCCGGGTCAGCGCCGTCCGGACCCTCCGGCGACCGGCGCGCGCCGGGCGCGTGACCCGCCGCGCACGTCCGGGACCCCGACCCCGACGTACGTGACGCCTTCGGGCAGCGAGGCCTCGCGCAGAGAGTTGCGGCCGTCGTACACGACGCCGAGCTCCGGGAACCACGCCGGGTCCAGCGTCCGGAACTGCCTCGCGGCCGTCTGGACGACGATCGCCCGGAACGGACCCGGCTCGCCCCAGTGCCACGGTCGCGCCCCCGTCCGCGCCACCTCGTCGTCGGCGAGCAGCGGATCGTAGGCCCATACCTCGGCGCCGTGGAACGCGAGACGCTCGATCAGCGGGATCGCCCGCGTGTACGCCAGCTCCTTGACATCCTCCCGGTACGTCAGGCCGAGCACCAGCACCGGCGTCCCCTCGAGCGAGCCGAGCTCGCGCTCGACGGCCTGCACGGCGACGCCGACCTGCCCGTCGTTGACCTGGCGCGACAGGGCCGGCAGCGTCAGCTCCGGCGCGCGGCTCACGAGGAAGTGGGGGTAGACCGGGATGCAGTGCCCGCCCACCCCGATGCCCGGCTGGTGGATGTGGCTGAACGGCTGGCTGTTCGAGCCGCGGATGACCTCCTGGATGTCGACGCCCATCCGCTCCGCGTACGCCGCGAACTGGTTCGCGAGCGCGATGTTCACGTCCCGGTAGGTCGTCTCGGCGAGCTTCGCAAACTCGGCCGCCTCCGCGGTGGAGAGCTGCCAGACCTCGGACGGCAGGACGCTGCGGTAGAACGCCGCCGCACGCGCGCCGCTGGCGGCGTCCACGCCGCCGACGAGCTTGGGGTACGTCTCGAGATCGTGGAACGTGCGCCCGGTGTACACGCGCTCTGGGCTGAACGCGAGCAGGAAGCCGCGCTCCGGGTCGCCGCACAGGAGTCCGCTCGCCGCCTCCAGCATCGGGCGGTAGCGCTCGCGCGTGTCGCCGACGGGGAGCGTCGTCTCGTACACGACGAGCACGCCGGGATGCAGCCCCTGCGCGACGGCCTGCGTGGCCGGGTCCATGTACCGGTAGTCCGGCTCCTTCGTGTCGGACAGCATGACGGGCACGATCATCACGATGATGTCGGCCTCGCGGGCCGCGTCCGCGTGCGACGTGGTCGCCCGGAACCGTCCCGCCGCGTGCGCCTCGGCGATGCGCTCGTCCAGGCCCGGCTCGTCGAAGATGTGCACCCGGCCCCGGTTCAGCGTCTCCACCACCCATGGCTGGACGTCGACGCCGACCACGTGCCAGCCGCGGGCGGCGTACTGCGCGGCGAGCGGCAGGCCGATCTTGCCCATCCCGACGACCGCGACGGTTCCGACCGTCTCCGGTTCGCCCCGCCAGGGGCTGACGAACTGGGTCATGCGCGGGCGACCTCCGGTGGATGGACGGCGACGGGACGGTGGGCCGCCGCGGCTTCGAGCAGCAGGTTGGCGAGCGCGACGGCCCAGAGACCGTCGGACCCGGAAATGACCGCCGGGCCGCCGGACCGGACGGCGTCGAAGAAGGCGTCGAGCTCCCGGCGCAGGGGCTCGGCAGGCGTCACGGGCAGCTGCACGGTCTCGCCGGCGAACGTCGGGGCGTACCCGTCGAGGTACGTGGGGCTGAGCTCGGCGGCGCCGCGCGTGAACGTGAGGGTCTGCGAGAGGTAGTCGACCCGGAACATGCCCTCCTCGCCGAGGACCGTGATGCTCCGCTGCTTCTCGGGCGTCAGCCAGTTGACGTCGAGCAGGCCGACCGTGCCGCCCGGGAAGTGGAGCAGCCCGAACGCGAGGTCCTCGTGCGAGGTGTGGACGTGCTGCGTGGTCTCGGCATAGACGCGGTCCGGCCGGGCGCCGGCGAGGTGGCACATGATGTCGACGTCGTGGGTGGCGAGGTCCACCGCGACGCCGACGTCGCGGATGCGCGCCGGGAACGGCCCGCCGCGCAGGGTCTTGATGCTGTAGATCCGGCTGAGCGCCCCGCCCCGGAGCCGCTCGCCGAGCGCGAGGACGGCGGGGTTGAAGCGCTCGATGTGCCCGGCCTGCAGCAGGACGCCCCGCCGCTCGGCCGCCTCGACGAGCTCGCGCCCCTCGGCGACGGTCGTGGCAAGGGGCTTCTCGACGAGGACCGGCACGGACCGCTCGATCGCGGCCAGCGCGATCGAGTGGTGCAGCGTCGTCGGCGCGGCGACGACGAGCGCGTCGAGCCGCTCCTCCTCGAGCATCTCGAGCGGGTCGGCGTAGGCGTGCGCGGGGACCTGCTCGGTCGCTGCGGTCACCGCGGCCTCGCTGGGGTCCGCGACCGCCACGAGGTCGACGTCGTCGCGCGACGCGAGGTTGCGCAGGTGGTTGCGCCCCATCGAGCCGAGCCCGGCGAGCCCGACCCGGAGCCGCGGACTCACGGCGCGCCCGTCCCGGACCGCTCCGCTGTCCGGCCGCCCGCGCTGCCGGGGCCGGTCGCCACCGCGGCAGCGGCCCCGCCGTCGGCCGGCGTGGCGACCTCGCGCACGGCGCGGACGATCGCATCGATGTCGGCGTCCGACAGCATGGGGTGAACCGGGATCGACAGCACCTCGGCCGCGAGCCGGTCCGTGACCGGCAGCGGCAGGTCGGCGGCGCCGGGAACGTACGACTGGAGGTAGGACTGGCGGTGGATGGGGACGGGGTAGTAGATCAGCGAGCCGATCCCGCGCTCGGTCAGCCCCTCGACCACGCGATCCCGCTCGCCGGGGAACCGCATCGTGTACTGGTGCCAGACATGGCCGCGGCCCTGCGGCACGACCGGCGTGAGGTAGCCGGCCAGCCCGGCGGTCAGCCGCTCGGCGTTGCGCCGGCGCTGCTCCGTCCGCTCCTCGAGGCGCGGCAGCTGGGCCAGCCCGATCGCCGCCGCGAGGTCGGTCGGCTTGAAGTTCGTGCCGAGCTCGTCGTGGTGATAGCGGCGCCGCATGCCGTGGTTGCGGTACAGCCGCAGCCGGTCGGCCAGCTCGTCGTCGTCGGTCGTCGCGATCCCGCCCTCGCCGGTCATGAGGTTCTTCGTCGCGTACAGGCTGAACATCGCGGGCCCAAACGAGCCCGCCCGGCGGCCGTGGTACGTCGCGCCGTGCGCCTGCGCCGCGTCCTCGATGACGTGGAGCCCGTGGCGGCGCGCGATCGCGAGCAGTGGGTCCATGTCCGCCATCAGGCCGTACAGGTGCACCGGCATGATCGCGCGCGTCCGGGGCGTGATCGCCGCCTCGACCAGGTCGGGGTCCATCGTGAAGTCGGATTCCCGCACGTCGACGAACACCGGCGTGGCACCGGCCTGGAGGATCGTGCTCACCGTCGCGTTGAAGCTGAAGCTGACGGTGATGACCTCGTCGCCCCGGCCGATCCCGAGCATGCGCAGGATCGCCTCGGTGGTCACGGTGCCGTTCGACATCATGACCGCGTGGCCGACGCCGCAGTAGGCGGCCCAGGCGGCCTCGAAGTCGGCCGTCCGGCGGCCCATCGCGAGCATGCCCGAGCGCAGGACGTCGAGGACGGCGGCCTCCTCGGCCGCACCGATGTCGGGTTTCGAGATGGGGATCACGAGCTGGCCTCCGTCTAGGGCGCGGGTCGCGGGACCGTCGCCGTCACCGGGCGACCGTCTCCCTGCATCCCTCCACACCAATCATGTAGTGGCGGCCGCACGCCGGGCAGTGGGCCTCGCCCTCTCCGTCGGCCGCAAACTGCTCCCCTGCCGCGCCGGCCAGTCGCTGGCCGCAGGCACACACCCAGCCGAGGCGGCGTGCCGGATTGCCGGCCACCAGCGCGTGGTCTGGGACGCGGCGCGTGACCACGGCGCCGGCGCCCACCGTGGCGAACCGTCCGACGTCGTTGCCGGCCACGACGATCGCCCCCGCGCCGATCGAGCAGCCGTAGCCGAGCGTGATCGTGCTCACGGTCCAGTCGTCCGCGCCGGCCAGGGCACCGTCGGCCGTGATGCTCCGGGGAAAGCGGTCGTTCGTCAGGATCGCGCCGGGACCGATGAAGACGCCCGTCCCGACGGTCACGCCGTGATACACGAGCGCGCCGTTCTGGATCTTGCAGCGGTCGCCGATCTGGACGCCGAAGTCGACGTAGACGTCCTTGCCGAGGATGCAGTCGTCGCCGATCACGACGCCCTCGCGGACCTGCGCGCGGTTCCAGATGCTGGTGCGCTCGCCGATGCGAGCCTCCGGCGAGACGTCGGCAGATGGGTGGATCACGAGCGCGAGTGTAGCGGATGGCGTTGACGGTCTCGCTCTGCCGGAAGGCAGCGAGGTGCGGGCCGGGTGGCCGTTGGTGCGAGAGGAATGGCGTCGAGCGGCGGCACGGACGGCGGCCCGCCCCACGCTCCGGGCACCCGTGAAGGGACTCCTGAAGGGACGCCTCTTGACGGGGGCCGCGCCCGCGTGCCATCATCCTCCCTGCAAATGCGACTCATTCTCAAACACGAGCCGGAGCCCCGCTGCCGATGCTGACCCCCCACCCCGAGGGCATCGTCCCCGTGCTCGTCACGGCGCTGCTGCTCGGCATCCTCCACGGGATCACGCCGGACGAGCACACGTGGCCGATCACCGTGAGCTACGCGATCGGTGCGGCATCCGGGCGGCGCGGCCTGGAGGCCGGGCTCCTCTTCTCCGCGGCGTTCACGCTGCAGCGCGCGATCGCGTCGGAGCTGGCCTACCTGGCGCTCGCGCCGATCCTCGCGAGCGGCGAGCTGAACGCGGTGATCGACCTGCTCGTCGGGATCGTCATGGCGGTGTCGGGCGCGTACATCCTGCGCCTCGGACGGGAGCTGCATCTCACCGAGTGGTTCGAGGAACTCCTCCATCGGGCCTTCCGGCTGGGGCCGCAGGACGGTACCGCGGGAATCCTCGAGCCCGGCGCCGGCCGGCCCATCCCGCTCCGGATGACGCTGGTCCACGGCTTCGTCGCCGGCTGGGGAACGGGCGCGTTCGCGATCATCATCTACACGGTGCTGGCACCGGCCATGCCCAACGCGGCGGTTGCGTTCCTGCCGGGTCTGCTGTTCGGCATCGGCACGATGCTCGTCCAGGCGGCGGCGGGCGCGGCGATCGGCGCGTGGATGCGGACCCGCGGCTTCGGCGAGCAGGCGATGAACTACGTCTCACGGGCCGTCGCCGGCAACACGCTCCTCTACGGCGGCATGCTGTTCGCCGCGTGGGGGTTCGTCTCGCTGGCGTTCCCGGGCGTGGCCGACACGCTCGACCGCGGGATCCCGACAGGCCTCGCCATCCCGAACCTCGACAGCGTGAACGCCGGCCTGATCCTCGTCGCGTTCATCGTCGCCGTCATCGCCGCGGGAAGCTTCGTGCGCGCCGTGCGCCGGCTGCCCATGCGCGTCGAGGGGCGCGGGCGATGATCGAGAGCACTGCCAGGCGCACTCCCGGGGCGCAGAGGTCTCCGACCGGAACAGTCCCGATCCCCGAGGCGCCCGGGCCCGCTCAGGCGTCGGAGTCGGGCCGCGGTGCGCGCGACTCGGCGCCCGAGCCCGCGACGGATGCGCGCGGGGTCGAGCGCGCGGAGGCGCGCGGGGCTGAGCGCGCGGAGGCGCTCGCGATCCTCGGCCCGTCCGTCACCGCCCCCCGGCGGGCGATCGTCGAGGTCATGCTCGCATCGAACCGCCTCCGCACGCCCGAGGACCTCCTGCGCGAGGCGCGAACGCGGGCACAGGCGACGAGCCTGGCGACGGTGTACCGGACGCTCGAGCGGCTGACCCTCGCCGGCCGGGTCAAGCGTGCCACGCTGAGCTCGGGTGCCGTCGGGTACGCGTACTGCGGCACCGGCCACCACGAGCACGCGATCTGCCTCGGCTGCGGCGAGCTCCGCCCGGTATCGCCGTGCCTGATCTCGGGATCACCCGAGATCGAGGCCTTCTCCGTGACGTCGCACGTGCTCGATTTCTACGGGCGCTGCGACCGCTGCGTCGCCGAGGACGCCTAGCACCGACCGGGCACGCCT
>JAKAAV010000057.1 GCA_021802185.1 Chloroflexota bacterium
GCCCCACGGCGTCACGCTGCTCCCGCTCGACGAGGTCATCGCGACGGCCGACTTCCTGACGTTGCACGTGCCGGTCACGCCGGATACGCGCCACCTGATCGATGCCGACCGGCTGGCGCGGATGAAGCCCACGGCGTTTCTCCTCAACGTGTCGCGCGGCTCCGTCGTCGACGAGGCCGCCGTCGCCGCGGCGCTCCGCGAGGGGCGGCTCGCCGGCGCCGCGCTCGACGTCTACGAGACCGAGCCGCCCACGTCGTCCCCCATCCTCGGCGCCCCCAACACGGTCCTGACGCCTCACCTCGGCGCCTCGACGGCCGAGGCCCAGGTCCGGGTCGGCGTCGAGGCGGCCGAACAGGTCCTCGAAGTGCTCGAAGGACGACCGGCGCGGTACGCCGTCAACCGGCCGGAGAACGCGCGTCCCCGGCCGGCGTGATGGCCGGCGGTGATCCCACCGCGAGGCGACCCGACGCTCCCGCACCTGTCGCCACGCCGGGGGGGCTCGCTGCCGCGCGGGTCGCGATTCCGGCCGGTTGCGAAGCCACCGTCGTGCTGGTCCGGCATGGCGAGTCGACCTGGGTCGCCGAAGGGCGCGTCCAGGGCCAGTCGAACCCGCCCCTGTCGACCCTCGGACGCACGCAGGCCAGGCTCGTCGCCGCGCGGCTCGCCGCGCCGCTCGCGCCTCCCCCGCTCCCCGTGCCCGACGGGCGCCCCGCGGCCGTCTGGCATTCCCCACTCACACGCGCGGCAGACACCGCGGCCGCGATCGCCGAGGCGTGGAATCCATGCCTCGACCGGATCGCGGACGAGCGGCTGCGCGAGATCGGCCAGGGCGCCTGGGAGGGCCTGACCGGGGTGGAGGTGAAGGCCCGTTACGCGGACCTCCGGCGCGGGTGGTTGATCGATCCCGTGCACGTGCACGCGCCGGGCGGCGAGCCGCTGCCCGACGTGGCCGAGCGCGCCGCGTCGCTGGCGACCGATCTGCTGCGGCGGCTCGCGGGTTCGACGCCGGCGCACGGGGAGCACGCACGGCCAGCCCCCTCACCGCCCTGGGCGATCGTCGTCGCCCACGAAGGGCTGCTCCGCGTGCTGCTCATCGCGCTGCTGCGGCTGCCACTCGAGTCGTTCTGGCAGTTCCCGCTCGGCCTGTGCGCGATCTCGGTGGTCGACGTCCGGAACGGCCGCCCGTCGCTGCGCGCCCACAACCTGCTCGACCACCTCGCGGAGATGGGGCCCACGGCTGTGCTCGACGCGACGGTCGACCGCGGAGGCGGGCTGTAGCGACCGCGCGAAGCTACCTCCGCCGCGGGCGGTACCGGAGCAGCAGGCCGAGCAGCCGCACGCGCAGCCGGCGATACGATTGCCCCAGGGCGGCGCGACGCGCCGCCCCCAGCGCGCGGTGTCCATACACGGCCTCGACCCGGGCCCGGGCGACGACCTCGAGGTCGGGCCGCGCGGTCGGGAGGACGTCCCCCAGCATCGTCGCGTACTCGTACGGCGTCTGCGCGGGCCGTGGCGCGTACCCGAACCGGGAGGCGATGCGGGCCACGCCCGCATACGCGGCGGCAGGGCTCGGCACCGGCGCGAAGCGGAGCCGGGCGAAGACGGCGGCCGCGACGACCAGTACAAGGAGCGCGAGCACCAGCAGGCCGGTCGGCGTGGCCCCGTGCGTCGTCGTGGTGGGCGTGCCCGCCCCGCCGGTGTCCTCGCCGAAGCGCGGGCTCGGGGGCCGGATCGTCCCGCCGGACCCGGCTGCGGCCGATCCCCCCGGTCCGACCGTCGCGGTTGGCTTCGGCGTCGCCACGGCCGGACCCGCCGGGAGATTCGTCGGCTGCTGGCCGTTCGTCACGTTGCCGGGCGTCGGATCGAACCGGATCCAGCCGTACCGCGGGAAGTAGACCTCGACCCAGGCGTGGGCCGCGCTCGCGTCGACCTCGAATTCGCCGTTGATGTCGGGATGGCCGGGCAGGTATCCCACGACGTACCGCGCGGGGATCTCCTGCGTCCGCAGCATCATGACCAGCGTCGTCGCGAAGTACTCGCAGTAGCCGCGCTTCGTCGTCAGCAGGCAGTCCGGCACCGGCGTGCCCGGCGCGCACAGTCCCTGGACGTTCGTGTCGTAGATGAAGTGGCCGCCGCTGTACAGCCAGTCCTGCAGGGCCTTGGCCTCGTGGTACGGATCGCGCTGGCTGGCGGGCAGCTGCGCGATGATCCGGTCCGCCTCCTCCTTCACGATCGGGCCGATGCTGCCCGGCTGGATCGAGATGTACTGCTTCGCCCAGGCCGGGTACACGACGCCTGCCGCGGCGAGCTCGTTCGCGGTCACCGGCTTCGCGGCGCCGTCGCGGACGAGCGCCGTGACGGTGTACGAGCCGGACGCGGTCAGCCCGGCGGAGAGCGAGAGCTCGTCCACCGGCCCGCCGTCGCCCATCGTCTGGAGCTGCGTCGGGACGGACACCGTGTACGGCACGCCGGCCGACAGCACGGTCTGGTCGGCCGTGTCGACGGGCGTCACGCGCATCTGGATCGTCCGGTACGTGCTGCTCGGAGTCACCTGGTCGACGCTCCCCGCGAGCGCCGGCCGGCCCGCCGCGACCGTGCCCCCGGTGACCCGAGAGCTCTGCGTCCACGTTCGCCCGTCGAAGCGGTCGTAGCTCGCACCGGCCCAGTAGTGGCCGTTGCCGTCGCTCGCCCGGATCTGGTAGATGAGCCGCGAGGACGACTGCCAGATCCCCTGGATCGTCTGGGAGTTCGTGAACAGCCCGGACGGCCCGCGGACCGGCGCGACGACGCCGCTCGCGAAGCGGTCGAACTGGCTTGCCCACGAGTAGAACTGGTCGGCACTCGACGCGACGTACGGCTTGAGCGGCGCTGAGCTCGCGTTCGACGTGAGCAGCACCGCCCCGGCGAGCGCCACGACGATGAACGTCACGCCGTTCCGGAGGTACAGCGAGAACGCCGCACCCGCATCGCCGAGCCGGACGTTCGCCCAGAGGGCCCGCTGTTCCGCCAGGCTGAGACGCACGAGCAGGAACAGCGCCGCGGCCGCGTACACGACCAGGAACGGGTACTGGCCGCGCTGGGTCGTGAGGGACATGCTCGCGAGCAGCAGCAGGCCGAGGAACAGCACCGCGCTCATCGGACGGTGGTGGCGGAAGATCGCGTAGGCCGCGAACGAGCCGCTGGCGAATCCGACGGCCGCCACGACGAGCAGGAACGCCGACGTCTGCCCCGAGCGCACCTGCTCGACGACGACGTCGCGCAGGAAGACCTGGATCGAGACGACGAGGTTGCCGAGCCGGAACGGGTCGTCGGCCGGCACGGTCACGCCCTGGACGGCCGGAATCGTCGCGGCCACGACCCAGATCGAGAACGCCGCGCCGATCGCGCCGCCGATGGCGTGCGCCAGGAACGCGTGCCAGCGTTTCTTGGCCGCAACGAGCCCCCATGCGGCACCGAGCGCGAGCGCCATCGGCAGGAACCACGTCTGGCTCTGCCCGGTCACGGGCACCCACCCGGCCCAGTGCACCTCGTCGACCGCGATGCCGAGGTCCAACAGCATGGCGAGCAGCGCCAGCACGGTCAGCCATCCCTCGGACGGGCGGAGATGAAGGCCGTGCGACTCGCGTCCCGCCATCACCCGACTCTCCCGAGCGCCGTGACCGCAGGATCCACCATGATCTCGCCGAGCTTCACCCGGGGCACGATCGAGTGCACCTGGATGTCGTACTCCGCGAGCCCGTAGTACAGCGCCCGCAGATCGCGGGCCTGCGCGTCGGGATCGACGGACGCTCCGTCGTCGCCGCGCGCGCCCCTCCAGAGCGCGCCGTACGCCACGGGATCGAGGTGGCACACGACGACGCCGACGCCGCGCGGCCGCAGCGAGGCGAGCGGCCGGATCCACGTGCGGTCGAGCGACGGCGTGATGAGCAGCGCCGTCATGCCGCGCCGGAGGCGGGCGAGGCCGTGCACGAGGACTTCGACGATCGGGACGCTTCCGTTCGCCTGCGCGGCTGCTAGCAGCTGCATGAGCTTCTGGTGCTGCCGCGCACCGCGGTCGGGCGGAAGCGAGGGCAGCTGCCGGCCGGACGACGTGAGCGCGACGGCGCGGTTCTCGGCCAGCGCCTTGGCGCCGACTGCCGCCGCGACCCGGACGCCGGCCTCGAGCGTCGACTCGTCGCCGTGCCCGACCTGCACCGACCGGTCGAGGTCAAGGAAGATCGAGACGTCGGCCGCCTGCTCGAGGTCGAACTCTCGCACGTACAGCTCCTGCTGCCGCGCGGTCGTCGGCCAGTGGATGCGGTTGTAGGCGTCGCCCGGTACGTACGGCCGCACCGAGGTCACGAGCGGGGTCGTCTGGAACGTCCGCTCCTGGCTCGCGTGGTTGCCCTCGAGCGAGGTCGCCGGCACGCGCCAGAACGGCAGTGGCTCGATCCGCGGGTAGACCACGAGCGTGGCGCCCCGGCCGACGCTCGCCGACGCCTCGAACAGCCCGAACGGGTCGCTGGTCCGGATCTGGAGCGGATCGACGCGGTAGTGGCCCCGACGCGTCAGCGGCACCCGCGTGAGCCAGGTGCGCTCGCCGCGCGGCGGCAGCGAGAGCGCCCGGCCAGGCAGCGACACCGGCAGCGACGACGGCTGCTCGACCTCGAGCCACGGCTTGGGCAGCCGGCTGGCGTTGCGCAGGGTGTACGTCACGCGGAGCTGCTCGCCGACCGAGCCGTGCAGCTGCCCGAGGACGTAGCCGGCCTCGAGGTCGGCGAGCCCGAGGCGCGTCACGACGTACGCCCCGCCGCCGACCAGCAGCAGCAGGTAGACCAGGAAGAACAGGAAGTCGACGCCGGTCGAGAACGCCCCGACGACGAGGATCCCGATGAGGAGGAGGAGCTGGAACCGGGCGATCACTGGCGGCGCGTGTGTCAGGCCTGACGGACGCGCTGCCGCTCCACCGTCCCGGCCTCGACCGGCACGGTCTCCAGCACATCCCGGATGATCTGGCGGCCGTCGACGTCGCGGAGCGTGGCCGCCGTCTTCACGATGATCCGGTGCGCGAGCGCGGGCTCCGCGACCGACTTCACGTCGTCCGGGATCGCGTAGTCGCGCCCCTCGAGCGAGGCGATGGCCTGCGCGGCGTGGTACAGCGCCAGCGAACCGCGCGGTGATGACCCGAGCTGCACGTCGGGGTGCGACCGGGTCGCGCCGACCAGCCGGACGATGTAATCCGCGACGACCGGGTCGACGTAGATCTCGCGCACCGCGGCCTGCATCGAGAGCAGCTCCTCGACGCCGACGACCTCGCCGATCTCGCCGAGCGGGTGCACCCGCTTCTGCTGGTCGAGCACCCGCATCTCCTCGGTCGGAGATGGGTATCCCAGCCGCAGGCGGAGCATGAACCGGTCGAGCTGCGCCTCCGGCAGCGCGAACGTGCCCTCGTACTCGATCGGGTTCTGCGTCGCGAGCACGAGGAACGGCGTCGGCATCGGATGGGTCTTGCCGTCGATCGTCGCCTGCCGCTCCTCCATGCACTCGAGGAGCGCCGACTGCGTCTTCGGCGTCGCGCGGTTGATCTCGTCCGCGAGGACGACCTGCGCCATGATCGGCCCGGGCCGGAACTCGAACTCCTGCGTCCGCTGGTTGTAGATCGACAGCCCGGTGACGTCCGACGGCAGCAGGTCCGGGGTGAACTGGATCCTTCGGAACGAGCAGCCGAGGCTCCGCGCAATGGCCTTGGCCAGGACGGTCTTCCCCGTACCGGGGACGTCCTCGATGAGGATGTGGCCCTGGCACACCAGCGCGACGAGCGCGAGGCGGACGGCGTGGTGCTTGCCGACGATCACGTGCTCGACGTTGGCAAGGACACGGTCGCCGAGCGACCGCACGTCCGGCATTCGATACCCTCCAGCGCGTCCCGGTCGCCTCGCTCGACGTCGCCCGGACGTTCATGGTACGCCCAGCGACGTCGCCCGGTTCCCTCGCGGCCGGGTCTCGACGTCGCGACGACCTCGCACCCGGCGGCGAGGGTGCGCACCGATCCGGCGTCCCTCTGCCGGCCGCCCGGCGTCTACGATCCCGCGGCCTGCTGCAGCGAGAGGTAGTCCGCCATGACCTTGCTCGCGAGCGGCGCCGCCTCCGTCGCCCCCGAACCGGCCCGCTCGAGCAGGACGGCCACGGCGATCTTCGCGCCCTTCACCGGCGCGAACCCGACGAACCACGAGTGCGGCTCCCCGGAGCCGCCGAGCTGTGCCGTGCCGGTCTTCCCCGCCGTCGGGACGCCGGGCACCTTGCCAAGCCCGGCGAACGGCGCGCCCCACGCGCTCGACACGGCCTGCTCCATGGCGTTCGCGATCGTCGACGCCGTCGCGGGGTCGACGACGTTCCGCCACTGTGACGGCCCGATGGGGTGGGTCGTGCCGTTCTGGTCGCGCGTGGCGATCACGAGCCGCGGCTGCATGAGCACGCCGCCGTTCGCGATGGCCGAGGCGACGAGGGCCATCTGGAGCGGGGTGACGAGGACCTGCGCCTGCCCGTACGCGGCATTCGCGAGCTCGACCTGGTCCTTGAACCCGCCGGGCAGCGGGCCGCCGCCAGACGTCACCTGGCTGGTGGCGGTCGGGAGGTCGAACGGGATCGGCGCGCCGAATCCGAGCCGCTCGGCCCACTGGACGAGCCGGCCGCCACCGAGCGCGAGCCCGACGTGCGCGAAGTAGATGTTGCAGGAGACCTCGAGCGCCTGGGTGTAGTTGAGCGCGATGTTGCCGGTGAAGGGGTGGTGGCCGTCGATCACGCGGTAGCCGTCGACGAGGAAGCCCGTCTTCTCCTCCGCCGGCTGGTCCGGGTAGGTCGTCTGCGGCGTGATCGTCCCGGAGCCGAGGGCGGCGATCGAGGTGACGAGCTTGAACACCGACCCCGGCACGAACAGGCCCTGGGTGGCCCGATCGAGCAGCGGCGACGCGGCGTCCGATGAGAGCCGCGTGAAGGATGCGGTCGCGGTGGCGGGGTTTGCGATCGCGTTCGGGTCGAACCCCGGGCTGCTCACGAGCGCGAGGATCTGGCCGGTCGACGGGTCGATCGCGACGACGGCCCCGCGCCGCCCGGCCATGAGACGCTCGGTCTCCGCCTGCAGCCGCTCGTCGATCCCGAGGACGACGTCCTCGGGCTGGTAGGGCCGGAAGCGGAGCTTCCGGAGCAGGAGATCCGACTCCGACTGGCCCGCGAGCCCGACGAGCACGCCATCCTCCGCGGCCTCCAGCCCCGCCGTCCCGTACATCGCGCTCCGGTAGCCGAGCAGCGGCCCGAGCGACGGATCGGTGAGGTACTGGCGCAACTGGCTTCCGTTCGACAGCCGGACGGACTTTGCCAGCACCGTGCCGCGCGAGTCGAGGATCTCGCCGGGGAGCGTCGTCTCCTGCGCCGCCTGGATGAGGGGATTCGCCGGGTTGAGCGTGAGCGCATCGGCCTGCACGACCTGCCAGTACGTGAGCGAGCCCGCGAGCAGCACGTAGACGAGCCCGAGCACGCCGGCGACGCGGAGCACCGAGCGACCGATTCGCGGCGCGCCCGTCTCGAGGCCGTCTGTCCTCCCCGTGCGGCCTCGACCGCTCCGCCCGCCGGACCGCGGCAGCCTCACCGGATCCGCTCCCCCGCGCTCCGGAATGCCCGGCCGCGTGGCCTGGGTGGCGGCGGGGGTTCCACGCCGCGGTCGCTGAGCGCGAGGAGGAGCCCGACGACAAGCGCGTTGGCGACGAGCGAGCTTCCGCCGTAGCTCACGAACGGCAGGGTGATGCCGGTCAGCGGCACGACTCTGAGGTTGCCGCCGACGATGATCGCGGCCTGCACGACGACCACGAGCGTGAGCCCGGCCGCGAGCAGCGCGCGGAAGTCATCCTGGGCGGTGGCCGCGATGCGCAACCCGCGCTCGGCGATCACCAGGTAGCACGCGAGGATCGCGAGCGCGCCGATCAGCCCCAGCTCCTCGCCGATCGCGGCGAACACGAAGTCGCTCTGGATGACCGGGATCGCGGGCGCCCCACCCGCCGAGGGCAGCCCCGCGCCGAGCCCGGTCCCGAGGATCCCGCCGCTCCCGAACGCGTAGAGCGCCCGCAGCGTCTGGTAGCCCGCGCCCTGCGGATCCGCCCACGGATTGAGCCAGATGTCGACGCGGAGACGCACCACCGGGTACAGCTCGTACAGGATCCCGCTGCCGGCGAGGAACACCAGGAGCCCGAGGACGACGTACGTCAGTCGCGCGGTCGCGATGTACAGCAGGAACAGGAACACCAGGAAGTACAGGAGCGCGGATCCGAGATCGTGTTGGAACGCGACGACGCCCAGCGCGATGCCGAGCATCGCCCCCATCGGGATGAGGTACGGGATCGGCGGCAGCCGGACTGGCCCGACGCGGGTGCTCGAGCGCGCGAGCAGCTCGCGCGTATCCGCGAGGTACCCGGCCATGAACACGACGAGGATCACCTTGACGAGCTCCGAGGGTTGCCCGCAGACGGGCCCGAGGCACAGGTTCAGCTGCGCTCCGTTGACGTCGCGCCCGAACACGAAGACGGCGAGCAGGAGCGCGATGCCGGCCGCCGCCCACGTGTACTTGTAGAGTCGCAGCCAGTTGTCGCTCCGGACGAGGATCGCGAGCACGCCCAGGAGCACGAGCGAGAGTACGAGCCAGCCGAACTGCAGGTCCGCGAGGCCGAACGAGTGGCCGCCGAAGCGCTGCACGACGAGGTCCTGCGGCAGCCGCTCCATGACGAGCAGCGACACCCCGCCGAGCATCGCGACGACGGGAAGCAGCACCTGGTCCATCCGCCGGCCGGTGACGACGAACGCGAGGTGCACGACGAGCAGGGCTCCGAGGTAGGCCCCGAGCAGGTGGACGTCCCCGAGCGTCAGGCGCCCGGCCTCCGTCGACGCGAGCGAGGCATGGCCCACGACGAGCGTCGCGGCGACGATCGCGAGCAGCCCGAACTCGCGCCGGCGGAGCGCGGGACGGATCGCGAAGCGTGCAACGCCTGACCGCGCGTTGCGGGCCGCGGCGGCCGTCATGCGCTTCGGACGGGGCGCGGCCGGTCCAGCCGCACCCGCAGCTGTCCGATCTGGACCTCGTCGCCGAACCCGAGCGGCGCGACCCCGAGGACCGGGGCACCGTTGAGGTACGTGCCGTTCGTGCTCGACAGGTCCTCGAGGTACCAGCCGCGACCACGGAACGTCAGGACGGCGTGGTCGGTCGATATGAACGGATCGTCGAGCGCGATCGTGTTGTTCACGTCCCGTCCGACGGTCGTGACCGCGTCGAGCGGAAACGACGCGC
>JAKAAV010000058.1 GCA_021802185.1 Chloroflexota bacterium
TGACGGGCGGCGCGGGTGGCCTCGGCGGGACCAGCGCGGGCGGCGCCGGCACGTCTGCCGGGCCGGGCATGCCGGTCGGCGCGATGCCGGGGAGCATGCCGGCGAGCGCCGTGTCCGCGAACGGCACGGGGCCGTCGGGGGACGGCACGGGGCCGTCGGGGGACGGCGCACACCAGCCGGAGGGCGCGGTCGTTGCCGCCGGTGCCGGCGGGGTCGCGGCCGGTCACGCCGCCCCCCAGATCCGGGGGCTCGGCCGCGACACGACGCACCAGATGATGCAGCAGAGCATCGACGGGGCACAGGGACAGGCCCGGGCGGCGGGAACGCCGAAGCTCGGCCGGAACGACCCGTGCTTCTGCGGGAGCGGGCTCAAGTACAAGAAGTGCCACGGTCGCTGAGGGCGGCCCTGTTGAGGATCTCCCTCGCCGGCGTGGCCGGCGTCGTTGCCGTCGGCGTCTACGCGACGTTCAGGATCTGGCAGCAGGGCCAGGTCGACGAGCAGGGCCATCCGGCCGACGCGATCGTCGTCCTCGGCGCGGCGCACTACGGGAACACGGCGTCGCCCGTGTTCGCCGCACGACTCGACCACGCCGTCGAGCTCTGGCTGAACCACGCCGCCCCCTGGCTGATCGTGACGGGCGGGATGGCGCCCGGCGACACGACGGCCGAGGCGGACGTCGCCCGGCGCTACGCCGAGGACAGGGGCGTGCCGTCGGCGGCGATCCTCGACGAGCGGACCGGACGCGACACCGCCGAGTCGCTGGGGAACGTGGCCGCGATCATGCGTGCGCACGGACTCCGGTCGGCCCTGTTCGTCAGCGACCGCACGCACATGCTGCGCGTTCTCCGGGTCGCGACCGACCTCGGGATCGTGTCGTACGGCTCACCCACCCCCACGAGCCCGACCGACGTCGATCCGCCGGCGCGCCTCGAGGCG
Source organism: Chloroflexota bacterium (assembly GCA_021802185.1). Classification (GTDB taxonomy): domain Bacteria; phylum Chloroflexota; class Limnocylindria; order Limnocylindrales; family CSP1-4; genus JAJYNJ01. The sequence continues at coordinate 938 of JAKAAV010000058.1, forward strand.
ACGCTCCACGAGCTCGGAGCCCTCGGCTGGTACCTCGTCAGCGGCCGCTGACCGACGGTTCGCCCCGGATCGGCGGCCCGATCGCGGCGTGCAGCGGCGCCCCGACCCGGCAATCGCCCTACCGCGCGAATGATATGTGCAGAAATTCGCCGGCAACCTCTTGAGTACGCGGAGGCCGGTTCGTATACTCGGCTGAAACGCCGGAGGTCACGCTCTGGCGTTCCGTTTGCCACCCGGAGGCCCCGGCAGCGAGGCTCGCCAGCGGTGGAATCGCAGCAGCGAGGGTGTCGTGCGGGCAGAGATCCTTGAAGAGGGTTTCCTCGATCTGATCGCGTGTGAGCGCGACTGCCGCAAATGCAGCTACGCCGCAAGCCTCGACTGCGATGGCAACTGCGGCGTCTGCCCCCACAACGGGTACTGTCCCTGCGTGAACCCCGTCGTCGCCAGAAGCAAGAGCGCACTGCGGATGATCGAGCTTCGCCCGATCCTGCTGCAGGATCTGCGGGACCGCCGCTGATGGACGCCAGCGCCATCCGCGACCTCGCCGAGCGCGTCCGGGCGACCTCGGGGCGGCTTTGACCTCGGCGAGAGGGAAGCCCGACTCGCCGAGCTCGACCGGGAGAGTGCGCGCCCGGACCTGTGGGACGACCCACGAGCAGCGCAGCAGATCATGCGCGACGCGGAACGTCTGCGCGAGGAGATCGGTACCTGGCGCGACCTCGAGCGCCGCGCGACCGACATCGCCGAGCTGACCGCGCTCGCCGAGGACGACCCGGACCTCGCGGCCGAGGTGGACGCGGAGGCGGCCGAGCTCGAGGCAGCGTACGACTCGCTCCGCACCGCCCTGCTGTTCAGCGGCGAGTACGACGACCGGAACGCGCTCCTGACGATCAGCGCCGGCGTCGGCGGCACCGAGGCCACCGATTGGGCGCAGATGCTCCTCCGCATGTACCTGCGCTGGGCAGAGCGCCACCGGTTCGCGACGGAGATCCTCGACCAGACGGAGGGCGAGGAGGTCGGGCTCAAGAGCGTGACCGTCGCCGTGAACGGCCGCTCGGCGTACGGGTACCTCCGCGCCGAGCGCGGAGTCCACCGGCTCGTGCGGATCAGCCCGTTCGACTCGCAGCGACGCCGCCACACGACGTTCGCGCTGATCGAGGTGGTGCCCGAGGTCGAGAACGACGTCGAGGTCGAGATCGACCCGGACGACCTGCGGATCGACACGTTCCGGGCGACCGGCCACGGCGGGCAGAACGTCAACAAGACCGACTCCGCCGTCCGGATCACGCACCTTCCGACCGGCATCGTCGCGCAGAGCCAGAACGAGCGCTCGCAGGTCCAGAACAAGGACACCGCGATGAAGCTCCTCCGCGCGCGCCTGCTCGAGCGTGCCCTCGAGGAGCGCGAGGCGCAGATGGCGGCCCTGCGCGGCGAGCACGTCGAGGCCGGGTGGGGGCACCAGATCCGGTCGTACGTGCTGCACCCCTACCAGATGGTGAAGGACCTCCGGACCGAGTACGAGACGAGCAACACGGCCGCGGTGCTCGACGGCGACCTCGACGCGTTCATGCGCGCCGAGCTCGAGCGCGTCGCGACGACGGGCGCGGGGACGGCCGGCGCGTGAAGCGCGGCGGGCCGGACGCCGAGCACGCGGTCCTCCGCCGCATCGAGCCGGTCGACATCCCGGCCTGCATCGACGTGTTCTACGAGTCCGTCGACCCGCTCTACGCCGCCCTGGACCAGCAGGTCCCGCCACGTGACCCGGCCTCGCTCAGCCGCCTGATCACCCACCTCGTCGACGGGGACGGCGAGCGGGCCTGGCTCGCGGAATCGCCGTCGGCGACGGGCGATCCGAACCCGCCCCGCGTCCTGGGCTTCGGAACGGCCTGGCTGCGCGACACGACGTGGTACCTCGCGCTGCTGTTCGTCCGGCCCGAGGCGCAGGCGGGCGGCCTCGGGCGCCGGCTGCTCCTTCGCACGTTCCCGGGCGGCGGTGACGGGGCGGACGGCGCGCGAACCGATCCGCCAGCGACCGGCCCCGGCATGCTCGCGACCTGCGTCGACTCGATCCAGCCCATCTCGACGGGGCTGTACGCGAGCTACGGGATCGTGCCTCGCGTGCCCCTCTTCACGGCGATCGGGTACCCGAGGCCCGGCTCGCTGCCCGACCTGCCCCGCGACGTCGTGGCGACGGCGTTCGACGCGCTGGCACCGGCCGTCGACCTCGGCGAGACGCTCGCGGCAATCGACCGCGCGCTTCTCGGCTTCGCGCGCCCACTGGAGCACCGGATGTGGGCCCGCGAGGGACGCGGTGGCGTGCTGTTCCGGCAGGCGCCCGAGGGGACGCCGCTCGGGTACGGGTACGCCCAGCGGTCGGGCCGGATCGGTCCCGTCGCGCTGCTCGACGACACCCTGTACCCGGCCGTGCTCGGCACCCTCGTCGGTCGCGTGTCGCCGCCCGGGCCGTACCTCGTCCTCGTGCCGGGCACGAACGACCGCGCGGTGGTTGCGCTGCTGCGCGCCGGGCTCCGCTTCGAAGGCTTCCCCGGCATCGTCGCCTCGACGCGGCCGTGGCCGGGGCTCGACCGGTACCTGCCGGCGAGCTTCGCGCTCCCGTGACCCTTCGTCCTGCCGTGACCCGATGACGGACGATCGCCGTCGCGCCCCGCGGCCGTTCGATCCCGCCACGTTCGACGACTCGGCGTGGGGGGCCGCCTGGAGCGCGGGCCTCCGGCGCGGCACGGAGAGCGAGCTCAGGTCGTGGCTCGACCTGGCGATGGGGTGCGCCGACGAGGCCGACGCGATCGCGCTGGCGCACTTCCGGCGCGACCTGCGCATCGACACGAAGCCGGACCGCACGTACGTGACGCAGGCGGACCGGTCGATCGAGGCGCTCGTGCGCGACCGGGTGCGGGCCGCGCACCCGGACCACGGGATGGTGGGGGAGGAGTACGGCACCGACGCCGCGGCCGCATCGGTCCGGTGGTACGTCGACCCCATCGACGGCACGCACAACTACGTTCGCGGCGTGCCGCTGTTCGCGACGCTCCTCGCCGTCGAGCGGGACGGGGAGCTGCAGACAGCCGTGCTGTCGGCCCCGGCCCTGGGCGACCGATGGTTCGCCTGGCGTGGCGGCGGTGCGTGGGTCCGCCGCGCGAGCGCGACGAGTCGCGTCAGCAGTTCGGCGGTCGCGTCGCTCGGCGACGCGCAGGTGGTGTACAGCTCCCCAGCCGGGGTCCGGTCGTGCGGGTGGGCACCCGGGTTCGACGACCTCGTCGCTCGGGCGTGGCGGGAACGCGGGTTCGGCGACTTCTGGGGCTATGCGCTCGTCGCGGAGGGTGCCGCGGAGGCCATGGTCGAGGTCGGGATTCACCCGTGGGATCTCGCGGCGCCGATCGTGCTCGTCGAGGAGGCCGGTGGCCGGGTCACGGACTTCGGCGGGCGCAGGGGCGTCGACGTCGCGAGCGTCGTCGCGACGAACGGCCGGCTCCACGCGGAAGTGCTGGAGGCGCTGGCCGGGCCGCCGGCGCCGCCCGGGGCGGATGGCGCGCGGGACACGACGCCGGGCTCGCGGGGAGCCTGAGGGTGCGATGGCAGGCCGAGAGCGCCCCGCAGCCGAGGCCGCATGTGTGGCCGAGGCCGCCACATGGCCGAGGCCGCATGTGTGGCCGAGGCCGCCACATGGCCGAGGCCGTCTGCAAGCCCTGTGTTACCCTCGTGCCCGTCGTGGCTTTGCTCGCCGTGCCCGCGTGCGGAGTCCCATCCCACTCCGTCCGCGGAGCCTGACTTGACCGTCTCGCAGCGTTGAGCACCATCTTCCAGCCGCCATCGCGACCGCTCTCGGCGGCAACGCTGATCCGGCCCGACCGCAAGGCGGTCGCTCCCCGCGCAGAGCACGCGTCCGACGCCGCCGAACGCCGCACGTCGATCGTCCTGGAGGACGTCAGCAAGGTCTACCCGAACGGACGGCGCGCACTTGCCGACGTCGACCTGGTCGTCCCCGACGGCGACTTCGTGTTCATCGTCGGCCCGTCGGGCGCCGGCAAGAGCACGCTGATCAGGCTCCTGATCCGCGACGAGCTCCCGACGAGCGGCCGCGTCCTCGTGGCGGGCCGCGACGTGCGCCGGCTCTCCCGGCGCGAGGTTCCGCGGCTGCGCCGCCAGGTCGGCATCGTGTTCCAGGACTTCAAGCTGCTGCCGCACAAGTCGGTCCGCGACAACGTCGCGTTCGCGCTCGAGGTGACGGGAACCCCGGGGCGGCAGATCCGGCCCGCGGTCGAGCGCGTCCTCGCGCTCGTGGGCCTGACGGGGGCCGCGGATCAGCGCCCGAGCCAGCTCTCGGGCGGCGAACAGCAGCGCACGGCGATCGCGCGAGCACTCGTGCACGAGCCGCGGGTCGTCATCGCCGACGAGCCGACGGGCAACCTCGACCCACTGATCAGCTGGGAGATCATCCAGCTGCTGCTGCGCATCAACGAGCTCGGCACGACCGTGCTCATGGCCACGCACAACGCCGACGTGGTCACCGCGCTCCGCCGGCGCGTGGTCGCCCTCGAGGACGGACGCGTGGTCCGCGACGAGATCGGCGGGTACCACCGCGAGTACTGATCGATGATCCGGTTCCTGCTGTTCTCGATCGAGCGCGCCTGGCAGGGCTTCTGGAGGAACGCGGTCATGAGCGTCGCGGCGACCGTGACGATGACGCTCATGCTCATGATGCTCGCCGGCCTCGTGATCGGGCTGTCGGGCATGGACGCCGGCCTCCGCTTCGTCGAGCAGAAGGTCGAGGTCCAGGCATTCGTGGCCGACGGCACGCCGCAGCCGCGCATCGACGCGCTCGTCGCGCAGGTCCGGGCGCTGCCGGAGGTCGCCGACGTCCAGTTCGTCGACAAGACACAGGCCCTCGAGCAGTGGCAGGCGCAGCTCCGCCAGCAGGGCAAGCCCGACTACACGAGCGCCACCGGCACGAACCCGATCCCCGCGAGCATCCTTGTCAAGCTCAAGGACCCGCACGTGTACGGGAGCGTCATCGAGACGCTGCAGTCGGCGCAGGGGGTCGTCACCGACGTGCTGGAGACGCAGCACGTGGTGGACGCGCTCCTCACGGTCACCGGCTTCCTGCGCACGGCCGGCGTCGTCGTGCTCCTGCTCGTGGGCGTGACTGTCCTGTTCATCGTCGTCAACACGATCCGGCTGGCAGTCGTCGCCCGCGCCGAGGAGATCGAGATCATGCGGCTGGTCGGCGCGTCCGACGCGTTCATCCGCTGGCCGTTCATCTTCGAGGGGATGCTCGTCGGGCTCTTCGGCGCCGCGATCACGCTCGGGATCCTCGCGCTCGCGGCCCAGCCGATCGGACAGGCCGTCGCGACCGTCGTCGGCCAGGTCCCGATCCAGTTCGACCAGCATCTCGGCGAACAGCTCGTCGCGGTGGTGGCCGGTGCGGGCCTCGGGCTCGGCGCGGCCGGGGCGTTCATCTCCGTCCGGACGTACCTGATCCGGTAGCATGGGCGTCCGCCCGGCGCAGGTCCGCGGGGCGGCGGTCCGACGGGGCGAACGGGAAGGTCGAAGACCGCGGATGGGGCGACCGACGCTCGGTTGCCTGAGCCGTCCTGGGCACGGGGAGGGGGCGCGGTGCAGAATCCGGGGTACCGACCGTCCACCCACGCGACCTTCGCCGCCCGAGGCACCAATGCAGCTCCATCGCCGATCACCCGTCGCCGACGACGCCGCACAGCCGTCGCCCGACATCGACCCTCAGTCTGCGCGGCGGGCAGAGCGGCAGCCGGCGTCGCGCGCGCGCGCCACGACGTGGGTCGCGGTCGCCGGCGCCGTGCTCATCGCCGGCAGCGCCCTGTTCGCCGGCGGGTTCACGCTCGGACGCCAGACCGCGCTGACCGACGGCACGCCCCAGGCCCTCGCGGCCGACCTGCAGCCCTTCTGGGACGCGTTCAACTCGATCGAGCAGCGCTACGCCGGCGTCCCGGTCTCGCGACGTGCCGTCATCGAGGGCGCGATCGGCGGGATGTTCAAGGCGCTGGGCGACCCGTTCTCGATGTACATGACGGGCGAGGCCTATCGGGCGTCGCTGACCGGGCTGTCGGGGCAGTTCGAAGGGATCGGCGCGGTGATCACGACGGTTGACGACCACGGCAGCCAGGGATGCTCCCCGGCCGGGACCACGTGCCACGTCGCCGTCTCGAGCCTCATCCCGGGAGCGCCGGCGGAGCGCGCGGGTCTCCGGCCAGCCGACGTCATGCTCTCGGTCGACGGCACGAGCGTCGCGGGCAAGACGATCGACCAGGTGGTCACCCTCGTCCGCGGCCCCGCGGGGACGGCCGTGACCCTTCGCGTCCAGCGCGGCGACGCGCCGCCGTTCGACGTCCGGATCGTTCGCGCGGTGATCAACTCGGTCGACGTGACGAGTCGCGTGATCGCGAACGGGACACTCGGATACATCCGGATCTCCGCGTTCGGGTCCGGGGTGGCCGCGGACTTCACGACCCAGCTCCACACGCTGCTCGCCGACCACGTGCGCGGCCTCGTGCTCGACCTCCGCGACGATCCCGGCGGCTTCGTCGACCAGGCCCGGACGATCGCGAGCCAGTTCATCGCCCGCGGCCCGATCTACTGGGAGGAGATCGCCGGTGGCAGCCGTCGCCCGATCGACGCCGAGCCCGGCGGGATCGCCACGAGCGGGAACCCGCCGATGATCGTGCTGGTCAACAAGGGGACGGCGAGCGCCTCCGAGATCCTCGCGGGAGCCCTGCAGGAGACCGGGCGCGCCCGGCTGCTCGGGACGACCACGTACGGGAAGGGCACCGTGCAGGAGTGGCAGCAGCTCGGACAGGACATGGGTGGCTTCCGGCTGACGATCGCGCGCTGGCTGACGCCCTCGAGGCAGTGGATCAACGGCAAGGGCCTCACGCCGAACGTCGCCTACCACGCGCCGACGACCGCGGCGATCGGGTCGGATCCGGAGCTCGACCGGGCGATCCAGCTGCTGACGACCGACTCGGCCCCGTCGACGGACGTCCGGGGGACCGACGGTGACCGGGCGACGGCCGGCCCGGGAGCAGCCAGCAAGTCGTCGCCGGCGGGGAGCGGGGCGCCGCCACCGCCAGTCGTCACCGGTTCGGTGCCGAGCCGAGGGCCGGGCGGCACGGTCCAGGTGTCGCTGCGGCCGGGCGCCGGAGCGCTCCTGTAGCGCTCGGGGCTTCAACGGAACGCCAGGTGATTCGCGGGCCGCGGTTCCGGCTCTTGTCTTCGGCCGCATCGACCGGTAGTATTCGTCGCAACGAAAGGAGGTGATGTGCAGTGATAGATAGTCATTGCACCACCTCGCGGGAGGCAGCGGCCTAACACCGCGGGTGGTTCGCAACCGGACGCCGGCCCTTGTCGGGCCGGCGTCCGTGCGTCCACGGGGCTCCGTTCGGTATGCTGTCCCGCGCCGCGCGGCGGCGAGGGCCCGGATCCACGCCCCGATCGTCAGTCTCGCCCCGTCCAGGTACACCGATGCCCGAGCACACCGTCACGCTCAACCGGAAGGCACGCCACGAGTACTCCATCGAGGAGACGGTCGAGGCGGGCATCGCGCTGACCGGAACGGAGATCAAGAGCGTCCGCGAGGGCAGGGTCAACCTGAACGACGCGTACGCGCGGATCGAGCGCGGCGAGGCGTGGCTCATCGGTGCGCACATCGCTCCGTACGCGGGCGGCAACCGCTTCAACCACGACACGCGCCGGACGCGGAAGCTGCTCCTCCATCGCAGCGAGATCGACGAGCTGCTCGGGATGACGACCAGGAAGGGCCTCACGCTGGTGCCGCTGCGCATGTACATCTCCGACAAGGGTCTCGCGAAGATCGAGCTCGGGGTGGCGCGCGGGAAGCAGCAGCACGACCGACGCCGGGAGATCGCCGCACGCGACGCCAGGCGCGAGCTCGAACGGGAGCTCGCCGACGTCGACCGAGGACGCTGACGCGCGGAGGCATCGGACGTGGGGCCGACGGGCGGCGGACGGTCCGGCGAAGCAGAGGGCTTGGATTCCAGGGGCGAGTCGGATAGAATAGAACATCCGAACGGAAGTTCGAACCTGGGGATGCGTGGTTTCGACAGGGCCCGAACCCCGGGAAACGCGAGCCGAGGTGCCGTCTGGCCTCGTTAAACAGGCGGCAAACGAAGTAACTGGCAACCGCCAGCCTGCTCTCGCCCTCGCCGCTTAGGCGGTAAGGTGAGCGTGGAAGCAGCCTCATCCCCGTGGGCTGTGGAAGCGTCATTCAGCGGGGATGCAGCTCCGGGGAGCGTCGCGTAGCCGGAGAGCAAGCCCGATCTAGGGGGACGTGACTGGACCGGCCGGAACGCTGCCGATGGCGG
>JAKAAV010000059.1 GCA_021802185.1 Chloroflexota bacterium
CGGCGTTCCGAATCTGCGCGGCCAGCTCGAGTCCGCCGACGCGTCCCTGGAGGAGCGCGTCGACGATCACGACATCGGGCCGCTGCTGCGCGGCCTGCTCCAGCACCGACCGTCCGTCGCGCAGGATGTCGAGGAGCTTGACCCGCGGGCTGGTGCTCACGAGCCCCCGCATGTACTGCGCGACCTGCGGGACGTCCTCGACGACGAGCAGGCGGATCTGATCCGTGGGCACGGCCCGACTATACCAAGCCGGCGATCAGCACCACCCGGCTGGACCCGGGCCCGAACGCCGTCAGATCGTGGTCGCCGCCGACCTGGTCGACCGCAAGGCCGGCATCGGTGGCCGCCTGCACGACCTCCGCGGCGCTCGTGAGGTGGAGCACGTCGCGGCGCAGGTGGCGCGACAGCGGGCCGCCTTCGGGTGGCGCCGATTCGAAGATCGACGTCAGGTCGAGACGCCGCGTCGGCGGGTCGTACGAGGCGCTCACGAGCTTCACGACGCGGTCGCCGGACTCCGGGTCGTCGCGGACCCACTCGAGCACGACGCGACCGTCGTAGATCGCGAGGTCGTCCGCCGACGGGATCCACGCGTCGACCACGGCGAGGCCGCCGCGTCGGAGGTGTCGGGCCATGGCGGCGAGCACCGCCCGCTGGCGTCCCGCGTCGCCGAGCAGGAACAGCGTGTTGAGCGCGAGGATCACGAGCCCGAAGCGGGGCTCGAGCGCGAGGTCGAACAGGTCGGCGTCGACGAGCTCCAGGTGGCCGCCCGGCAGCACGCGACGCGTGCGCCGCTCCCCCGCCCAGCGCGACCTCGCACGGTCCAGCATCGCGGGGTCGTTGTCGACGGCGACGACTTCCAGGCCGCCGCACGCGAGCGGGACCGCCAGCCGTCCGCTGCCGGCGGCGAGCTCGAGCACCGGACCTCCGCAGCGCGCCGCGAGCGCGCGATACAGGTCGAGATCATCGAGGTCCTCGGCGAGGTCCAGGTCGTACAGGCGCGCGAGGTCCGCTCCGACGGTCATGGCTGCTCCCGGAACTCGCGCCACGCGGCCTCGACGAGGGCCCTGTCGGCGAGCAGCTCGTACGCGACTCCCGCGGCGACCGCCGCCGCGATCAGCGTGACGTCGTCGGCGCGCGGTGTCCGCGCGGCCTCGCGGAACTCGATCGAGTGTCCCGGCACACCCGGGTCGCAGATCGCGATGTCGGGGTGGATCGTCGGGAGACGCAGACTGACGTTGCCCATGTCAGAGCTGCCCATGTTCGGGGTCGGCGGATCCTCGCGGATGCCGTACGCCTCGAGGTTGGCCCGGTACCGGTCCCCGATCACGCGGTTGTGCCGCATCGTATCCGAGTGTCCGGAGAACACGACCTCGACCTCGCATGCCGTGGCCCTCGCCGCCGCCTCGCACAGCTCCCGGAACCGGTCGCGCATCGATCCGAAGAACGCCTGGTCGGGCGACCGGACCATGAACCGCGCCACGCCGCGGTCCGGGATGATGTTGGCGGCGGTCCCGCCTTCGAGGATGATCCCGTGCACCCGGGCGTCGGGCGGGAGCTGCTGCCGCCACAGCCCGATCGAGGTGAACAGCAGGACGAGCGCATCGAGCGCATTCCGGCCTTCCCACGGCTGGGCCGCGGCATGGGCGGCCCGCCCGAGGAACGTGACGTCGACGTCCTCGCTGGCCAGCAGCTTCGCCTCGATGAGCGTCAGGTCGCTCGGGTGGAACAGGATCGCCGCATCGACGCCGTCGAAGAGGCCGTCGTCGAGCATGTGCTGCTTGCCGGACCCGCGCTCCTCCGCCGGCGTGCCGAGGAACACGATCTCGCCGCGGATCTCCGGAGCCACCGCCGCCAGGCCGAAGGCCGCGCCGACGCCGCTCGCCGCCATGGTGTTGTGCCCGCAGGCATGCCCGATCCCGGGCAAGGCGTCGTACTCGGCGAGAACGGCCACGCGGCTCCCGTGCCTCCCTCGGCCGCCCGCGAGCGTCGCCCGGACCGCGGTCTCGAGCCGTCCCGCGGGGTGCTCGACCCGATACCCGTGCCGCGCGACGGCCTCCGCGACCCACCCGGCGGCGCGGTGCTCCTCGAACGCCGGCTCCGGGTTCTCGTGGATCCGGTGCGACAGCTCCAGGATCTCGTCGCGGGCGGCCTCGATCGCGGCCGCGATCCGGGCCTTGGCGCCCGTGTGGGGGCCCGCGGGCATGAAGTCGGTCAGGTGCACGTGCTCCTCCCTCGGGATTACGTGGCCGGGCGCGGCGGGCGCGGCCGCAACCGATGCGGGAATCGTAGACGGCCGGAGGACCGTCCGGGACGGCAGCTCGCGGAGCGTCGGGGAGTCGACGTCGGGCAGGTCGCGGAGTGCCGACTGATGGACGTGGGAGGTGGTGCGACGCTCAGGTCAGCTCGCTCCGTCGCGGGTGGCATTCGTTGCCGAGCCCCCGCTGGTTGCCGAGCCCCCGCTGGACGATGCGGTCGCCGCCGACGACCCGCGGGGCACGTGGCGCACGGTCTCGCCCGCGCGCTTTCGGACGGCCAGCGCGCTGATGGCCTCGAGGGCCACGCGGTGCGCCGCCATCGCCGTGACCTCGGCGTGGTCGAACGGCGGGGACACCTCGACGACGTCCATCGCGGCGAGCGGCACACGCCCGACGATGCGCCGAACGGCGCGCAGCAGCTCGCGCGTCAGCAGGCCGCCCGGCTCCGGCGTGCCCGTCCCCGGAGCCATGCCCGGGTCGATCACGTCGATGTCGACCGACAGGTAGATCGCGTCGGCGCCCTCGAGCGCCTCCGAGATCGCGTCGTCGATGACGGCCTCCGCTCCCCGCTCCTCGATCTCGCGCATCAGGTGCCAGCGCATGCCCTGCGCCTGCATCCATGCGAACACCTCGGGCCCCGGCCAGTACCCGCGCAGCCCCACCTGCACGAAGTTGCGGCCCTGCACCGCGCCCGACTCGATCAGCCGCCGCATCGGGGTCCCGTGGCCCGCCAGCACTCCCCAGTCGTTCGGAGCGGTGTCGGCGTGCGCGTCGAAATGGACGATGCCGATCGTGGCCGGGTCGCGCACCTCGGCAATGGCGGTGGCCGAGGGCCACGTGATCGAGTGGTCCCCGCCGAGGACGATCGGGATCGCGCCGGACTCCGCGACCTCGCGCACCTTGCGGTACACCATCGCGTGCCCGCGGTCGAGCCACGCCGGCACGATGTTCGCGTCGCCCGCGTCCACCACGTCGAGCACCTCGAACGGCTCGAGGTCGAGCTGGAGCGAGTGGAGCGAGCCGGTCGTGTAGGTCGCCGCGCGGATCGCTCGCGGGCCGAACCGGGCACCCGGCCGGTGGCTGACGGCGTCGTCGAACGGCGCGCCGACGATCGCGACATCCGGCTTCCGGTCGCGGAGCGCGGCGGCCTCGGGCACGTACGGCAGCTTCGAGTACGCCGGCATCCCGACGTACACGGGCAGGTCGAACTCGTCGAAGGTCTCGTAGGGGAGGTCCCAGCCGTTCGCTCGACCGAGCGGGCCTGGGCGGGAGAGCGCCATGGTCGTCCTCGTCTGGACGTCGCCGGTGCCCGTGAAGGTCCGGCGGGACGCGTCCGCGGATTGTAACCGCGGCTCGGCGATGACCCGGCCGAACGAGCCGCCCGACCGCCGTCGGGGCCGTCAGCGCTGCAGGCTGAGGCTGATCTCGACGAACGCGACCATGACGACGACGAACAGCGCGATCGGCGCGCTGAAGGCTCCCTGCGTGCGGAGTGCGACGAGCAGCGCCACGATGAGCCAGACCCACGCGCCGCGACGCACCGCGCGCGCCCAGTCGCCGGGTCGCGCGATCCGGTGCTGGTGACTGAACACCGCCAGCCAGACGAGTGGGACCGCGGTCGCGCCGCACGCCAGCCCGATGAGGATCGACCCGGCGACCTGGACCTCCGGCCTGCCCGCGGGCGAGACGGACGTCAGCATCGCGGCCACGACGAACCAGCACCCGAGCGCGACGGCGATGAGCACGATGGCGGTGACGCGGTCGCGCGGCTGCATGCGCCTCCGATCGACGGACGAGTGACGGACCGGCAGGACGTGATCCGGCCTCGCCGAGTCTACCCGCCGCGCCGCCGGGAACGCGCGCACCAGGTGCGGGCGACGCCGCGTTCGCGGGGCAGACGTACGGCCGACGCGGGGCTCGCGGGGCAGGCGTGCGGTCTACGCGGCGCTCGAGGGGCAGATCTCGCGGAACGGGCAGTACCGGCAGGTCATCGAGTTCGGTCGCGCGTCGAACACCCCGCGCCCGATCCCGTCGGCCGCCTCTCGGACGCGCCCCACGGCCCGATCGAGACGAGCGGCGTCGGGCGGGACGCTGCCGGCGATGCCCGAGTCGAGGAACACGAGCTCGGTCTCGGCCGGAAGTGCGCCTTCGCGGGCACGCCAGGCGAGCGCGTACAGCGCGAGCTGCAGCGATTCTCGCGCACGCTCCCGCGCCCGTCCGCGGTCCCGCACGTCGCTCGACTTGAAGTCCGTCACGACCACGCCGTGGGGCCCTTCGTCGATCCGGTCGAAGCGACCCTGGAGACGAACGCCGTCGAGAGCGACCGAGAAGGGCTCCTCGACCGCGATCGGGCGCCGCGCGGAGACGAGGGCGGCGTCCCGGAACCGGACGAGCGCCTTCCGCCCCGCGGCCAGACGCGCCTCCTCGTGCTCCCTCGACAGGAACCCGAGTCCCGACCAGGCGCGCGTGAACACCTCGAGTAGCCCGGCCTCCGTCAGCGGGCGACCCTGGATCTGGCTGCGGCCGAACGCTGCCACGGCCTCGTGCAGCGCGATGCCGTACGTGATCGCGTGGTGCGCGGGCGTCGGCAGCCGCAGCAGGTGCCGGAACCGGTACCGCGCGGGGCACGCCAGGTACTCGTCGACCTGGGTGAAGCTGAGGACGGCGGGCGGATGCGGCGACCTGGAGCCGCTCGGAGGCGGCTCGACAGGCTCGAACCGCGCGAGACGATCCGTTCCGGCGGTCGCGGGCGTGACCGTCTCGACGGGGCCACGTCCCCCGGGCGCGCCGGATGCCACGGCCGCCGGCAGATCCAGCGCTTCGGCGACGAACGGCGACACGCAACGCAGCCGGCGCCCGCCGGTGTCGGCGGCGCTCGTGAGGACGAGCTCGTCCCGGGCGCGGGTCATCGCGACGTAGCACAGACGACGCTCCTCCGCCAGCCCGTCTGCGGCTTCGCCATCCGATGCCGCGTCGAGTCCCTCCGGCAGGGCCAGCGCCTCGCGCCGCGCCCGAACCGGGAACCGGCCATCCACGAGACCCGCGACGAACACGACCCGGAACTCGAGGCCCTTGGCCTTGTGCACCGTCAGCACCGACACGGCGTCCTCCTCGTCGTCGTGGGCGGCCGCGGGGTCGTCGCCGGCCTCCAGCAGCGTGGCGAGATGAGGGACGAGGAACGGCACTCGGGGATCGGCGAGCAGGGCCGACTGGCGGCCGACGATGTCGAAGAACCGCGCCACGTCGACGGCGTCGGACGCATCCGCCGGGTGCGCGGCGAGGGCTGCGAGGGTCCCGCTGCGGCGCAGGAAGTCGTACAGGACCTCGCCTGCCGGCCTGCGGTGTGACAGCACCAGTGCGGCGCGAACGTCCGAGACGAGCCGTTCGATGGGCCGGGCCGTCTCCGGCGAAATGTCGCGACGGGTGCCGCCGGCGATCTCCTCGAAGAGGAGCCAGAGCGGCCGGTGCGTCCTGCGGGATTCCTCGACGAGCCGCGTGAGGTCCTGTCCGCCGAGCGAGTACGGCTCGGTGGTGGCGAGCGCGTACAGGTCGAGGGTCGAGTCGGGGTTGGCGACGGTGCGCAGGAACGCGAGGAGCCGGCGCACGGCGGGACACGAATACAGCCCCGACGCGCCGCTGAACTGCCACGGGACCCCCCGGAGGTTCAGCGCGCGGAGGATCGGGTCGGCGTCGGCGTTGGCGCGGACCAGGACCGCGATCTCGCGAGGCGGAACGCCGCGGCGGATGCGCGCCGTCACCTCCGCGGCCACGAAGTCGGCCTCGTCTGCCGCCGTCGCGAACCGGTGGTCCCTGACGGGCGCCGCGCGGCGCGACCGACGCGTGGCGACCAGGCGCTTGTCGAGACCCTCCCGCACCTCGAGCCGCTCGGGGTCGTTGTGCCGGATCAGCCGGCCGGCAGCCTCGAGGATCGGAGCACGTGAGCGGTGATTCCGGCGCAGCACGACGACGCGCGCGTCGAACCGCTCGTGGAACTCGAGGATGTTCCGGACGGCGGCCCCCCGGAAGGCGTAGATCGCCTGGTCGTCGTCGCCGACCACCGTCAGGTTCCCGCGTTCTCCGGCGAGCAGCGCGAGGAGCTCGAGCTGCGCGCGGTTCGTGTCCTGGAACTCGTCGACCAGCACGTACCGGTAGCGCCGCCGCAGCCGCTCGCGGACGGCAGGGTGCTCGCGGAGGAGACGGAGCGCGAGGTGGAGCTGGTCCCCGAAGTCCACCAGCCCCGAGCCCGCCAGGAGCCCCTGGTACCGCGCGTACGCGGTCGCGATCTCGAGCTGGTTGCGCGCCTCCTCGAGCGCCGCCGCCCGCGGCGCTCGACTCGTCCCGGCCGCAGCCGTCGGCGCGCCGGGCCCCGTCTGATCCTCGGGCAGCCCCTCGGCCGTCTCGAGCAGCCGGCGCGCGTGCGCGAGGTACTCCTCCGCATCGACGTCCTCGTCCTTGGCACGGCTGAACAGGCCGGCGAGCGCATCGAGGAAGCGTGTCGGATCGCCCAGCGGCCGGTACCGGTCGAGCCCGAGCTCGAACAGGTGCTCGCGCAGGAACACGACGACCTCGGGCCGGGTCAGCACGCGCGGGTCCGACGGCAGCCCGAGCTCGAATCCGAACTCGCGGAGCAGGCGGTCGCCGAACCCGTGGAACGTGTGGATCGCGGTGTCGACGTACCCGTACGGCACGAGCACGTCGACCCGGGCCTGCATCTCGTCGGCCGCGCGGTCCGTGAAGGTCAGCGCGAGGATCTCGGATGGCCTCGCGCGCTTCGTCGCGATGAGCCACGCCACCCGCCGGGTGATCACCCGGGTCTTGCCCGTGCCCGCCCCCGCCACGACGAGCAGCGGTCCCTCTCCGTGCGTCACGGCGCGCCGCTGCGCCGCGTCCAGAGAACGCAGCAGCAGTTCAGCCGGACAGTTCCGGTCCTTCTCCGGGCCCGCCGACCGGGGTTCCGTGACGGACCCGGACGGCATCGGGACGGGCTCGGCCGTGCCGCGCACGCGGTCGGCCCCCATCGTCGCCTGCTCGATCACCCACGTCTCCTGCTCGATCACAGGGGCACGGTGCCACGCGCGCGTGACAGCTTGCGTGTCACGCGGCGTCGGGAGCGGGTATCCTTGCCAGCGGGCGGCGTCCCCCCGACCCCCCCGGTCCCACGCAACGAGGTCCCATCGGCCATGAGCAAGCGTCCGCGCGCCGCGCGGTCAACCAAGCGATCGCGGCCCCAATCGGCGTCCGCGCCGCGGCCGGCCGCAACCCGCCCGACCGCCCCCGCGGAACCCACGCCAGCCGTCGCGACCCTCGACCCGGAGCCCCAGCCACAGGCCGCGCCCCGTCCTGCCCCGACCCGGCCGCAGTCCCGGACCGCCCCCGGGCGTTCGAGTGGCCTCCTCGCGCAGAAGGCCGCCGACGAGTACGTGTACGTGGCGCGGGACCTGCGGCGCATCGGCGCGTTCGCCGGCTCGGTCGCGGTGTTCCTCGCCCTGGTGTGGATCCTCGTGGACCTGCTTCACGTCGTCGCGGTCTGATCCCTCGATTCGTCCTCCGCGACTCTCCCGGCATCCCCGTCGCCCCCTGAGGGCCCCGGCCACCACGTCGCCCCCGTCAGCGGGTGCCACGCGTCGGCCTGTCGACGGCCGACCAGGGACGAGGCGAACGGAAGGGCCGCCAGCAGCATCACGATCTGCCACCCCGGGCCGTTCAGCTGCGACGTGAGCCCGACCGCCGTCCAGAGCAGCGGAGCGTCGAGCAGGAGGAACGCCGGCGTCGCGACGACGAACCCGTGCGCCCAGAGGACCGGCGAGACGATGGCCGACACCAGCCCGAGCGCGGCCAGTCCCCGCGTCCCGGCCACGCGCAGCGCGAGGACGACGGCGACGGCTGCGACCACGACGAACACGCCGTACGGCAGGACGTGGGACAGGGAGAAGCCGTAGAGGCCGGGCAGGAACCGCTGCGAGTCGCGGTACGCGATGAGCGCGCGGAGCCAGTGCCCCCACATCCCGATGCCGGTCAGCGGAAGGGTGAGCGCCGTCCACGCGAGCAGCACGCCGACGCCCACCGCGAGCGCTCGCCACCGGCCGGTTCGGAGCAGCCAGAGCGCCGGAACGGCATCCTGGGGCTTCAGGATCGGCCCGAGCACGAGCGTCCAGCCGACCGCCGGCCCGAGCGCGAACAGCGCGGCAGCCGGGACCGCGACGTTCCCGACGTAGAGGCCCTGGAAGACCGGCGGCCAGGCGAGCGCGGCAACGGCCCACGGCCACGGGAGCCCGAACCGTCGGAGGGCGAACAGCACGGCGGCCACCGATCCGGCGATCCACGCGGCCTCGCTGAGCCACACCGGCGGGAACCCGAGCAGGGCGGCGAGTGGGAGCGTCGGGGGCGGATAGAGGAACGGCAGATTCCCCAGGTTCATGGGGTACGCATGGAGCGGTGCGGCGATGTACGGCATGCGGGAGTCGAGGAAGGCCGTGCCGGCGTTGCGGTAGATCAGGAAGTCACTGGACCGTTGCGACGCACCCACGACGATGTCCGTCAAGACGCAGGCGACGCCCGCCTCGAGCGCGAGGAATGGCGCCGGGCCGGTCGCCACGCGCTCGGTGCGCGCGACCAGGACGATCGTCAGCGCCCCGACCCCGACGAGGGCGAGCCACAGCTCGTCGTACGGCGCGCCCCACACCCGCCGGGTCCAGCTCTCGTGCAGCAGGAGTGCCGCGAGCGCGGGCACGAGCACCCACTCGACCGCTCGAAGGAGGCGGCGCGCGTCGGGCGCTCCCACCGCCGACACGTCGCCTGCCGGGATACCGCTCGGCCACAGGCCGGATCCGCCGCCTCCGTTCGCCGGCGGCCCGGCGCGCTCGACCGATCCGCCCTCGCTCGTCGAAGCTCCCATCGCGCCGATCATCCGCGGCGGCTCGCGACGCCGGCCTCTCGCCGTCGCACCACGACGTTGCTCCCCCGTGCGACCCGTCGACCGAGGGGCCGGCGTCCGGTTCCCCAGGCCGGCCGAGAGGCCG
>JAKAAV010000060.1 GCA_021802185.1 Chloroflexota bacterium
TTCACCGGCTATGCCGAACCGTTCCGCGACGTGATCACCGAGCTCGGCGGCGTGCCGGGGACGTCCCCGGCAGAGACGCCGCCGGCGGCGGGTGGAGACCCGCCGACCAAGCCCGTGGCGCCGACGATGCCGACGGCCGCCCGGACGGCCTCGCGCGCGGGAGGACGACGATGACGACCGATGCCGCCGCCTTCGAGCGCTCCTTCCGCGTCGAGGGAATCACGCGGGTCGAGGGCGAGGGCTCGCTGCATCTCGTGGTCCGCGACGGCGAGGTGACGGAGGCGCGCCTGAAGATCTTCGAGGCGCCGCGCTACTTCGAGCAGCTCGTGGTCGGCCGGCACCCCGACCAGGTCATCGACATCGTGGCGCGGATCTGCGGGATCTGCCCCGAGGCGTACCAGATGAGCGCCGCGGGCGCCTTCGAGGCCATCTTCGGCGTTCAGGTCGATCCGCAGGTCCGGGCGCTCCGGCGCCTGCTGTACGCCGGCGAGTACATCGAGAGCCACGCGCTCCACGTCTACCTGCTCCACGCGCCCGACTTCCTGGGGTACGCGAGCGCGATCGACCTGGCGAAGGACCACCGGGAGGTCGTCGAGCAGGGGCTCGCCCTCAAGAAGATCGGCAACGATCTCATGGGCGTCGTCGGCGGCCGCGCGATCCACCCGGTCAACGTCCGCGTCGGCGGGCTGTACCGGACCCCGGCGCGCGAGGAGCTGCTGCCGATGCGGCCGCGCCTCGTGACCGCGCTCGAGCAGGCCCGCGCCACCCTCGAGTTCGTGGCCCAGTTCGACGCGCCGCCGTTCGAGCGCGACGTGCGCCTTGTCTCGCTCAAGCACCCCTCGGAGTACCCGCTGTTCGACGGCCGCATCGTGTCGCACGAAGGCTCGATCGACATCGGCATCGGGGAGTGGCGCACCGTGTTCCACGAGGAGCACCACGAGGGCTCGAACGCGCTCCACGCGCGGACCGCGACGGGCGAGACGTACCAGCTCGGCCCGTCCGCGCGCGTGACGATCGCAGCCGAGCAGCTGCACCCCGTCGCCCGGGAGGCACTCGCGAAGACGCGGCTCTCGGACGCGATCGCCCGGAACCCGTTCTGGAGCATCGCGGCGCGCGGAGTCGAGCTCGTGCACTACTGCGCCGAGGCGATCGACATCATCGATGCGTACGAGCGGCCGGCGCGTCCGTACGAGCCGTGGTCGCCGCGCGCGGGGGCGGCCGGCTGGGGGTCCGAGGCGCCGCGAGGCATCTGCTGGCACCACTGGGAGACCGACGCCGAGGGCATGGTCACCGGGGCCCAGATCGTGCCGCCGACGAGCCAGAACCAGGGCCAGATCGAGGCCGACCTGCGCGCGTTCGCGCCGTCGGTGCTCGAGCTGGACCATGCCGAGGCCACGCGGCGTCTGGAGCAGCTCATCCGGTCGTACGACCCGTGCATCTCGTGCGCGACCCACTTCCTCGATCTGACCGTCGATCAGGCGTGATCGCCGCATCCCGGACGGCCGACCACCGGCCACCGCCACGCGGCGCCCGATCCGTGCTCGTGCTCGCGTGCGGGGAGACCTCGCGCGGTGACGACCGGGCGGCACTCCTCGCGGCCGAGCTCGTTCGCGGGTGGCTCGACGGGCTCGCGACGCCGCCGGCGGACCTCGAGCCCGCGCTGGCGGCGCTCGCAGGCCGGCTCGAGGTGCGCGACGTCGGGCAGCTCGAGCCGGACGACCTCCTGTCGGCGTCGTCGGACGAGGCCGTCGTGGTCGTCGACGCGGCGCGCGGGCTGCCAGCGGGGCAGGTCGTCCGCCGACCGCTTGCCGGGCTCGGGTCGGGTGGCCCCGCCCCTCGGTCCTCGCACAGGCTGCCGCTTCGGGACGTGCTCGCGCTCGTCGAGATGCTGCGCGGCTCGCTCCCCGCGGGCTCGTTCGTCGGGATCGGGGCGAGCGTCTTCGGCCTCGGCGACCCGCCGTCGGACGCCGTCCTTCGGGGCGTGCCGGCCTTCGCGGCCACGATCGTGCAGGAGGCCGCGCGCCTGCTCGGGGACTGACCAGACCCATGGCACGTCGGGGCTCGCGCCGGACCGGCATTGCGCCGCGTGCCCGGAAACGCGGCACGGGCGCGGCGCGAGCCTGGCTGGGCGCCGGGCCGTCTCGGAGCCAGGGGTCAGCGCGAGCCGCCCGATTCCTCGTCCGGCCGGTGCGACCCCGCCGCTCGGGCCAGCCGGAGGGCCGTCAGGTACTCCGAGAACTCCGCTCGCACCGTCGACGCTTCCTCGCGATCGATCCCGAGCTCGCCCGCGATCTGCCCGAGCACGACGGCCTCCTGCCCGGTGATCTCGTCATCCGCGGCGGCGACCACGAAGCACGCGCGCAGCAACGCGCGCCGCTGCTCGGGCGTGGAGATCTCGCGGAACTCGCGGGTCACGAGGTAGTCCTCGGTGGCTCCCGAGACGAGTGCCTGCAGCTTCGCCATCTGGGTGACGAGCACGGCCCGCGCCTCGTCCAGGCCCCCCTCGACGAGCACGCGCTCGATCGCCGCCGTCTCGACGTCGCTGATCCGGAGGTCGGCGCTTGCGGCCCGCGCGACGACGTACGCCGCGGAGGCGAGGAGGCGGGCGTGGTCGGGCGGCAGCGCGTCGAGCGTGGCCACGAGCCGCCGGACGGTCTCGGTGTCGCCGGCAGCCACGGCCGGTGCCACGGACCGGTCCGGCTCGAGGCCAAGGAACCTGCGAAACGACATCGTGCTCTCCCGTCGCTGCTCCGGCCGCGCGGAGCGTCCTGGCCGCCCAGCCGGCGCGGATCGGCCCTGTCGGCGCGGTGCGCCTTGGCCGGCCGAGGCGCAGGCGCACGGCCTATCCGGGCTGGTTGTCGATCTGCGCTCGCTGCAATCGACCCGAGTAGTCCACGTAGACCGCCTTCCACTCCGTGAACGTGTCGAGGGCGGCGTGCCCCGCCTCACGGTGGCCGTTGCCGCTCCCCTTCATGCCGCCGAACGGGAGATGGGTCTCCGCGCCGATCGTGCCGGCGTTGACGTAGACGAGCCCCGCGCGGAGGTCGCGCATCGCCCGGAAGGCGGTGTTCACGCTGGCCGTGTAGATGCTCGCGGAGAGACCGTACCTGGTCTGGTTGGCGGCCGTCACGAGGGCGTCGTAGTCCGGGACCGTGATCACGGACAGGATCGGCCCGAAGATCTCCTCCTGGGCCAGGCGGTCCATCGGGCGCACGTCCCGCACGATCGCCGGCTCGAAGAAGAAGCCGTGCTCGAGACCCTCGCCGGCCGCCCTGCGGCCGCCGCACACGACGTCGTGCTCCGACCGCGCCAGGCCGGCGTACCCCGAGACCTTCTCGAGCGCGTGTCCGCTGATCAGCGGGCCGACGTCCACCGCCGGATCGAGTCCATCCCCGAGCCGGAGCCGCCGCGTTCGTTCGACCAGCCGGTCGATCAGGGCGTCCGCGACCGTCTCGTGCACGATCACGCGGCTGCACGCCGTGCACCGCTGCCCGGTCGTCCCGAACGCCGACCACACGATCCCGTCGACCGCCAAGCCCAGGTCGGCATCGTCCATCACCGTGATCGCGTTCTTGCCGCCGAGCTCGAGCGCGACGCGCCTGAGCCGCCGCCCCGCCGCCTGCGCGATCGCCCGGCCCGTCGACTCGTGACCGGTGAAGCTGATCACGTCGACGTCGGGGTTCTCGACGAGCGCCGCCCCGACCTCCTCGCCCGTGCCGGTCACGAGGTTGACCGTCCCCGCCGGGAATCCGGCCTCGGCCAGCAGCTCGACGAGCAGCGCGGCGCACCCGGGCGTGTCGGAGGCCGGCTTCCACACGACGGTGTTGCCGGTCACCAGCGCCGGCATCATCTTCCAGCACGGGATCGCGATCGGGAAATTCCAGGGGGTCACGATCGCGGCGACGCCGAGCGGCTCGCGCACGCTCATCGCCCATTTGTCGGGCAGCTCCGACGGGACCGTGTCGCCGAACATCCGGCGCCCCTCCCCGGCCATCAGAAACGCGATGTCGATGCCCTCCTGGACGGCGGCGCGCGCCTCCGCGATGACCTTGCCCATCGCGCGGGTCATCGCCCGGGCCCGCCGCTCCTTGTGCTCGGCGAGCAGCGCGGCGAACCGGAACATGACCTCGGCACGTTTCGGCGCGGGAGTCGCGCGCCAGCCCGGGCCGGCCACCTCCGCGGCCCGGATCGCCATCGCGACGTCGGACGCGCTCGACAGCTGGAAGCGCCCGACGACGTCACGGGCGTCCGCGGGGTTCAACGAGTCGAAGGTGCGGCCGGTGACCGATTCGACCCACTCCCCCGCGATGAAGTTCCCGTAGGCTGGCGTGGGGTGATCGTGCGACGCCGCCCCGGTCGAGGAGGCGCGGTCATCTGACGCCGCTCCGGACGCGATTCCGCGCTCCATCATGCCTCCCGTCACGCGCCGGATTGTAGGTTCAGGGCCACGCCCCCACCGTCGCGGCCGCCGGACCCAGCGCGGGGGCCGCCTCCGGCCCGACCGCCGGGCCCGCGGATCCGGTGCTCGTACGGGCGGAGGCGCCACAGCGGGACCACCGCGACGCCGAGGAGCAGGATCGTGGCCGCCAGGAGACCGTCGATCCCGAGCAGACGCGCCGACTCGCCGCCGACCAGGCTGCCGATGACCTGGCCGAGCGCGAGGAACACGCTGTAGAGACCCATGATCACGCCGCGGTCCTGCGGGTGCACCTCCGACACGTCCGCAAGGAGGCCGAGCGCCGCCGGGGTGGCGCCGGCGAGCACGAACAGCCCGAACCCGGCCGCGAGCGTGAACAGCACGGTGATGACCACGGGCTGGCCGCCGCTGTGGTTCACGATGAACGTGGATCCCGTCGCGATCGCCCCGCCCGCGATGCCGTACAGGATGATCGTCGTGCGCCGGAGCGTCCGGAACCGGCCTCCCCAGTACAGGAGCCCGGCGAAGAAGACCAGCATCCCGACCGCGAGCCCGATGCTGACCTGCGTCGGCGTGAAGCCGCCCATCAGCATCTGGTGCCGGGCGACCGGACGGGTCGTCGGCTGGACGAGCTGGAAGAGCGACTGGCTCGTCCACAGCCCGATCGACGCGTTCAGCGCGATCCATGTCGGCGCCAGGAGCCACACGTGCGAGCTGCCGAGGACCTGGACGTAGCGGCGCATGGGGGCGCGGGCAGGGGCGGCGCCTCCGTGGCCCGACGGCGCGTCCGCCGCGGCGGGCGCGTCGCCAGCGGCAGGGCCGTCGATCGCGGCGGGCGGGTCGCGCGGATCGGGAGCCGCGGCAGGTTCGTCGGTCGCTGACCCTGCTCCCTCCTCGAGCTCCTCGACGCCGAACCGGTAGATCAGCCACGACAGGCCGTACACGACCGCGTTGAGGAAGAACGCGGTGCGGCCGACGAGCTCGTACAGCGGGCCGGCGGCCACGAGGCCGGCGCCGAGCCCGGCCAGCGTCGCGAGCTCGAATCGGGCGACTGCCCTGCCACGGAGCGCGTCGTCGTGTGCGGTCGCGCGAGCCACGTACCCGAGGATCGACGGAACGCTCGCGGCGGTCGAGCCGCCCTCGAGCAGGCGCGTCAGCGCGAGCACCGGGACGCTCGTCGTGAGGCCGGTCAGGATCACGGCGACCGCGCCGAAGCCGGGGCCGGCCTGCATGACCGGGTGCTGGCCGAGACGGTCGGAGATCGCGCCGAACGGCGGCGACAGCAACAGCTCGGCGAGGAAGAACGTCGCCGACAGCATCCCGACGATGAGCGGGTCGACGGCGTTGCCGCCGTGCCTCGGGAAGTCGGCGAGGTAGTAGACGAGCAGAGCGCCCGTCAGACCCGTGCTGAACCGCAGCGTGAACGTGCCGGCGAGGACCGCGACGAGCGAACGGTGCACCGGGTATAGGGTACCCAACCCGGCGCCCGTGCGAACACCCGAGCGAGCACCATCGCCACCGCTCCTGCGCCGCCAGGGCCGCGTGGAAGGCCCCTCGCGATCCTCGGATAGACTCCGGCCGACATGACCGGGCCATTCACGCCGAGCGCCATCCCGCCGCACGTGGACGAGCTCGCCCGCCGCAGGGCCGAGGCGCGCGCCGCTCGCGCGTTCGACGAGGCGGACCGCCTCCGAGCGGAGATCGAGGAGGCGGGCTGGAAGGTCATCGACCAGGGCCTGCGCTACCGGCTCGAGCCGATGCACGCGCCGGACGTCGAGGTCGCCGGGAGGGTGCTGTACGGGTCGAGCGAATCCGTCCCGTCGCGCCTCGACGAATCGCCGGCTGCCGCGGCCACCGTCGTGCTGCTGGCCGATCGGTGGCCCGAGGATCTCGCCCGCGCCCTGGGCGGCCTGCGGGCCCACGCCCCCGTCGGCACCCAGGTCGTGATCGTCGCGAACGACCCGACGCCCGAACAGGCCGACGCCCTCGGGAGCGGCGAACGGCCCGGTCCCGCGCCGATTGCCGGGGCCGGACCCGAGCAGGTCTGGACCAGCGCGCCTCTCGGGCACGCGGCCGCGATCAACGCCGGCATCCGCCGTGCCGCGGGCGAGGTCATCGTGCTCCTCGATACGAGCGTCGAGCCCACGGGCGACCTGGTGACGCCGCTCGTCGAGGCTCTCCGCGACCCGACGATTGCCGTCGTGGGCGGATGGGGACTGCGGTCGCCCGACCTGCGCCACTTCGACGAAGCAGGGCCCGGCGACGTGGACGCGCTCGAGGGATGGATGATGGCGTTCCGCCGTGCCGACTTCGTGGCTCGCGGTCCGCTCGACGAGCACTTCCGGTTCCACCGCAACCTCGACATCTGGTGGAGCCTCGTGCTGCGCGATGAGGGGCCGGAGGCACCACCCCGGCGTGCGCTGGCGGTCGACGTGCCCGCGGCTCGGCAGGCGCCCCGCGGCGACACCGGCGTGGCCGAACCGGAGCGCGAACGCCTCGCGCGGCGGAACTTCTACCGGATCATCGACCGCTTCGGTGCACGCCGGGACCTCCTGTCCATGCCCGCACCGCAGTCGAGGAACGGGCCGCCCGGGAAGGCGTCCGCGCCAGACTGATCACCGCTGCGGCAGCCGGTGCTCCCCGATCGGCGATCGAGCCCGACCCCGTCCGGACGATCGTCCCGACCTGCAGACCGACGACGAGTACGACCACGAGGAGGACCACGCCGCCGACGCGCAGCGCGCCCGACAGCGGGGCGCGCGCGGCCTGCGGCGCGCCGGCCGGGTGCTGCCAGAGGCTCGCGAGCGTCAGCCCGGTCGGCAGCAGGATCAACCCGAGCCACAGCCCGGCGATCAGGCCGCCGATGTGGGCGAAGATGTCGATCCCCACGCCGCCACCGATGAGCCCGACATCGAGCACGAGGTTGAACACGATGAGGAAACCGATCTGGCGGGCGATCGCGTCGGCGCCGCGACCCAGCAGCGGGTGGTGGACGCGGAACGCGATGAAGGCCACTCCGAACAGCCCGAAGATCGCGCCACTGGCCCCGACCGCGTTGCCGCCCAGGAAGATGTAGCTCGTGATCGACGCCGCAATCGCGGTCAGCACGTAGATCAGGAGGTACTGGGCCCGCCCGTAGATCCGCTCGACCATCGGGCCGACCAGCCACAGCGCGTACATGTTGAAGGCGAGGTGGAGCGGGTTGCTCGGATCATGCACGAGGACGACCGTGAGCAGGCGCCAGTACTCACCGCGCACCACGTCGCCTGTGTTCAGCTCAAAGAGGCGCGTGAAATCGGCGCCGACAGGCGTCCCCGTGAGCTGGAACAGGCCGATCGCGATCGTCACGGCCAGGATCGCGTACGTCACGATCGGCGCGTCCGAGCCCGGCCGGGTCCGGCCGAAGTAGCGCCCCGCCGCGCGCGTGTTGCCGAGCTCCTTGTTGAGCCAGCCGAGGCGCGAGGCGATCTCCGCCTTCGCCTCGCGCGGCGCACGCCGGTCCGCCTCCCGGTACGCGTCGATCGCGCCGCGGAGGTCTCCCTTGCGGACCCGAGCCGCGGCGAGCTGCTGCCAGGCCTTCCAGCTGAGCGGGGTGGTCGGCGCCTGGGTGGCGAGCCGCCATGCCTCGAGCGCGGCGTCGTCCTCGTCCATCCGGTAGCGGCACTCGGCGACGCCGAGCAGCGCCGCGACGTGCAGGTCCGCGTCGCGGTGACCGACGACGCGCGAATACAGAGCTGCGGCCTGGGGGTACTCGCCCTGGGCGGCGAGCGCCTCGGCACGCTGGAGGACGGCGAGGGCCGTCTGCCGGTCGAGCGGACCCGCGGCGAACGGGTCCGGGGCAGGTGGGCTCGCGGGGCCAGGCGGCGCTGGGGCGGGATCTTCAGGCACGGTGGCGTGAGTGTACCGACAGCGATGCCGCTGGCGCGGGATCGCCAGTCGCGTGGCCACCGGGGATCGCCGGCCCCGCCGCCGAAGTCGGCTCTCGATTCTTCGCACTTGCACAAATCGTCCATGTGGCGATAATGAACGTTGCCTCATGAACGAATCCGCAGAAGCCTCCAGCACGAACCACTCGACATCCGGGCAGGCGACCGTCGCCGCGCCCGCATCGTGGACGGACACGGACGCCGTCGTCGGCGAGATCCTGGGACTCATCGCGCGGGAGCGCGCATCGCACCTGCGGCGATGGTGCCGCCAGGATGTCAGCATGACGGCGATCCACGTCCTCCTGGCGATCGAGGCGCACGGGCCGATGCCGATGAGCCGGCTCGCCGAGATCCTCGACGTGGGGCTGTCCAACGCGACGGGCATCGTGACGCGGCTCGAGGAGCGCGGGCTCGTGCGGCGCGAGCACGACGATACGGACCGCCGCCTCGTGCTTGTGATCGCCACCGAACGCGGCCGCGAGCTGCTGGAGGACCGCGAGTTCATGAAGGCGGAGGAGCTGCACGTCGTCCTCGATGCGATGGAGCCGGCGCAGCGGGCCGGTTTCGTGCAGGCGCTGCGGGACTTCGTGACCACGAGCGAACACCTCCGCACGACGGGGGTGCTCGTCGAGGACTGCGGAGCCGAGCTGGCGGCCGATCCCGGAGCGTCGGCGATTCCCGCGACCGAACTCCACTGACCGCCTGATCCAGCGCCGGACGATCCGTCTGTCACGACGCCCCGGCCAGCCACCATCCGCCCAGGAGAGCGCCCCATGGAACACATCCCCGCACCGGTCGGGGCCGCCGAAGACGACAGCGTCGCGATCCACGTCGGCTCGCGTGAACGGTTCGAGATCCTGTTCGCGGTGCTGCTCGGGCTCTTCCTGAGCGCCCTCGACCAGACGATC
>JAKAAV010000061.1 GCA_021802185.1 Chloroflexota bacterium
GAGGACGACTTCTACGGCCAGAGCTACTTCGTCGACCCCCGCGGCCAGTTCGTCGGCGCGATCGGCGACGCGCACAAACCGGAGCTGCTCGTCCGCGACCTCGACCTCGACAAGATCATGGAGGTCCGCAACACCTGGCAGTGGTACCGGGATCGCCGCCCGGACGCCTACCAGGATCTCGTTCGTCCCTGACGGGGCCAGCCCGGCCACGAGACGGATCGCGCAGGAGGCCGCCGATGGAGTTCGGCTTCACGCTCAAGCCCGACCACCCGATCGAGCGCATCGTGTCGCTCGCGCGGCAGGCGGAGGCGTGCGGGTTCACGTACGGGTGGCTGTTCGACAGCCACGTGCTCTGGCGCGAGCCGTATCCGCTGCTCACGCTCATGGCGCAGGCCACGGACGCGATGCGGCTCGGGACGTGCGTCACGAACCCCGCGACGCGCGAGCCGAGCGTGACTGCGTCGGCGCTCGCGGTGCTCGACGAGTTGAGCGGCGGCCGGATGGATCTCGGCATCGGACGCGGTGACTCGTCGCGGCGCGTGCTCGGCAAGCAGCCCACGTCGATGGCGCAGCTCGAGGAGGCGATCCACGTCATCCGGGCGCTCGTCGAGGGCCGGCAGATCGAGTACCAGGGGACGCTGCTCGAGCTGCCGTGGACGCCGGGACACCGGTTGCCGGTGTGGGTTGCGGGATACGGGCCGGTCGCGCTGCGGCTGACCGGGCGCGTCGGCGACGGCGCGATGCTGCAGATCGGCGATCCTGACCTCGTCAGCTGGTTCGTGTCGCAGGTGCGCGCGTCCGCGGCCGAGTCGGGCCGGGAGCCGTCGGCCGTTCGCGTCATGGCGGCGGCACCCGCACACGTCGGGGACCTCGCGGAGTGCCGGGACCGCGTGCGCTGGTTCCCGGCGCTCGTCGGCAACCACGTCGTCGACCTCGTCAACCGCTACCAGGGTGACGACCTGCCGGCGGGGCTGACGACGTACGTCCGGGCGCGCACCGGGTACGACTACCTGCACCACGCCGAAGTTGGCTCGTCGAACGCCGAGTTCGTGACCGACGAGATCGTCGACCGGTTCTGCCTGGTCGGGTCCGTCGAGGCGCACGTCGACCGGCTTCGCGAGCTCGCGGCGGCCGGCGTCGACCAGTTCAACCTGTACCTGATGAACGGGGACGAGGAACGGATGCTCGAGATCTATGGGCGCGAGGTGATCCCGGCGATGCGGGACGCCGCGACGGCGAGCGCATGACATGAAGGACGCGGCGCAGTCGTGCTTCGGAACGGACGCGTCGCCCGACGACGTGCCAGTTCCGCAGGCATGGCTCGAGTTCGACGTGGAGAGCGCGAAGGCCGTCGATTCTGCCGTCGCCGAGCTCGAGGCCGCGGGGCACTCGCTCGTCCGGCTGCCCGCGCTCGAGCCATGGAAACAGACCGTCGCCCGGCTGTTGAGTCCAGAGGGACTGCTCGTCGGAGTCACGTATACGCCATCGATGCACGAGGACGGCGAACGCACGCACGAGGAGGGCGACGGACAGTGAGGACGCTGATCGCGAACGGGACGGTGGTGAACGCCGGCGGGTCGGCGGAGGCGGACGTCCTCGTCGACGGCGAGACGATCGCGCTGGTCGGGCACGACCTGGCGGCAGCCGGCGTGACGGCCGACCGGACGATCGACGCGACCGGGAAGTACGTGATCCCGGGCGCGATCGACGCGCACACCCACTTCGACATGCCGTTCGGCGGGACGATGTCGAAGGACACGTTCGAGACCGGCACGCGCGCGGCGGCGTTCGGCGGGACGACGACGATCATCGACTTCGCGATCCAGCCGAAGGGCGGTTCGCTCAGGGACGGGATCGACGCGTGGCACGCCAAGGCCGAGGGCCAGTGCGCGATCGACTACGGGTTCCACATGATCGTCTCGGACGTCCGCGACGACGTGCTCGCCGAGATGGACGGGGTGGTGGCCGAGGGGATCCCGGAGTTCAAGCTGTTCACGGCGTACCCGGGCGTGTTCTACAGCGACGACGGGTCGATCTTCCGAGCGATGCAGCGGTCGGTCGACAACGGTGGGCTGATCATGATGCACGCCGAGAACGGCATCGCGATCGACGTCGTGGCGAACCAGAACGCCGAGTCGGGTCACACCGAGCCGTACTACCACGGCGTGTCGCGCTACCCGATCTTCGAGGGCGAGGCGGCGAACCGGGTCATCCGCCTGGCCGAGGCCGCCAACGCCGCCGTGTACATCGTCCACCTCTCCTCGCGCGACGCGCTCGACGCCGTGCGCGAGGCCCGCGACCGGGGCACCCCGGCGTACGCCGAGACGTGCCCGCAGTACCTCTTCCTCTCGCTCGACGACATGGGCAACGGCTTCGAGGGGGCGAAGTTCGTGTGCTCCCCGCCGCTGCGCCCGAAGGACCACCAGGCGGCGCTCTGGCAGGGCCTGCAGAGCGATGACCTGCAGGTCGTGGCGACCGACCACTGCCCCTTCGACTTCCACGGCCAGAAGGACCTGGGACGCGCCGACTTCCGCCGGATCCCGAACGGGCTGCCGGCGGTCGAGGACCGCCTCGACCTGCTCCACGACGGGGGGGTCGTGGGCGGCCGCCTCAGCCGCGAGCGCTGGGTGGAGGTGTGCTCGACGGCCCCCGCGCGCCTGTTCGGCCTGGCCGGTCGGAAGGGCGTCGTGGCCCCCGGCGCCGACGCCGACCTCGTCGTGTACGACCCCGCGCGGCGGCACGTGATCTCGGCCGCCACGCACCACATGGCGGTCGACTACAGCTGCTACGAGGGCCGCGCGGTACAGGGCGGCTCGGACGTCGTGCTGAGCCGCGGCACGGTCATCGTGGAGGACGGGCAGTACTGCGGCCCGAAGGGCCACGGGCGCTTCCTGCGCCGCCAGCCCACGGGTGAGGCGCTGCGGCGCGGCGCGGTGTAGCGGGCGTCTCGTCGTCGGCGAGCGGACGGCGCCGCGGCCTCGGCGGACGGTCCCTCGCGCCGCCGCGCGGCCGAGCACCGCACGCCGCCCGCGTCGCACCGCACGCCCGCCGGCAGGGAAGGTGCCTGAACGCCGGGCACGCCTGGTCCACCTGGCAGGCATGCACGGGGCTGCCGGGCGTGCGCCGGGCGCGAGGAGCGGCAGTCCCAGTCAGGACGTGCAGCGCGTGCCCGAGTTCGGGACCGTGAGCGAGATGAGGTAGGCGTCGACCGCGGTGTCGATGCACTGGCTCTGCCCGTACGCCGTGTGGCCCTGCCCAACGCGGGTCAGCAGCACGCCGGACTGGAGCTCCCCAGCGAGCTTGACGGCCCACTGGTAGGGGGTTGCGGGATCGCCGGTCGTCCCGATCACGACGATCGGCGGCGCGCCGGCGGCTCGTGGCGCCACGGGGTCGTGCGCAGGATGGAACGGCCAGAACGCGCACTCCAGGCCGCTGTACGCCTCGTTGGCCCCGAACCACGGCGCCTTCCGCTCGAGCGTCGTCGCGAGCTGCTCGTAGAAGGAGACGCTCGTCGGGACGATCGAGTCGTCACAGGTGGTCGCGGTGTTCGCGGCCGCGATGTTGCTGAACGTCCCGTTCGGGTTCCGCTGGTCGTACGAGTCGGCCAGCTGCAGCAGGATCGAGCCGTCCCCAGCCTGTGCCAGCGCGAGACCCTGTGCCAGCGCCGGCCATGCCGACGCGTCGTAGAGCGCGGCGGTGACGCCGGTCAGGGCGACGCCGAGCGTGACGGGTCGAGGGTCCCCGGCCGCCAGCGCGGGGAGGGGCGACCGGCTGATGCGGGCCATCAGCGCGTCGAACGCAGCCTTGGGCTGTCCGCCGTTCGAGAACGCGCAGCTCGGGCTCGTCGAGCACGCGGAGAAGAAGGCGTCGAGGTTCGCGGAGAAGCTCTCGGCCTGCTGGGTCAGGCTGTCGACGAACGAGAGCGTGGGGTCGACTGCGCCGTCGAGCACGAAGGCGCGCACCCGCGTCGGGTACAGGTTCGCGTAGGTCGAGCCGAGGAACGTCCCGTACGAGAAGCCGAGGTACGTCAGCTTCGCGTCTCCGAGCGCCTTCCGGATCACGTCCATGTCCTTCGCGGCGTCGACGGTGCTCATGAAGGGCAGGAGCGAGGCGCTGTGCGCCACGCACGCGGCGTCGAACGACTTCGCGGCGCTCACGATCGCCTGCCGTTCCGCCGCGGTGGTCGGGATGGGGTCGAGCGCGATCATGCGATCCATCGTCGGCCCATCGACGCACTGGACGGCGGGCTGGCTGGCGCCGACGCCGCGCGGGTCGAAGCCGACGATGTCGAAGCTGGCGCGCAGCTCTGCCGAGAAGAGCGTCTGGCCCGCCTGGCGCAGGAACGTGACCCCGGAGTCGCCCGGGCCGCCCGGATCCGTGAGCAGGTCGCCGATCCGCTGTGCGGGGTCGGTCGCCGGAAGCCGGATCAGCGCGAGGCGCATCGAGCCGTTCGCGGGATGCGCGTAGTCGATCGGCACGGACACCGTTCCGCACTCGAAGGGCGCGCCGCACGGTGCCCACGCGATGGTGCCGGGCGCCGCCGACGACGGAACCTGCGACGCCGCGCCCGGCGTGGACGCCGGGGCCGACGCGGCCGCCGACGCGGGCGATGCCTGGCCTGGAGTGGGTGCCGGAGGCGACGCCGGCGTGGACGCCAGGCCCGCCTGGCTCGTCGCGGCGGGTGTTGGCGTGGGGGCCGCACCACAGCCCGCGACGATGAGCGCGACGAGCAGGACGAGCGTGCGCCGAGCCGCCGCGACGCGGATGCGTTTCTGGATTACCTTCACGGGCAGAGCCTGGATCTCCTTCAGCAGCGACGCATCCGCGTCCGCTTGCGGCATCGTACGGCGCGAGATCGATTCGGCCCCGCGCACGCCTGCGAGATCGGCGGTGTCCTCGTCGGCTAGGCTTGCGCCATGCCTCTTGCCCCGGGCGACCTGTTCTGCGATTCGTGCGGCTCCTACGTCCACCCATTCCTCGATGCATGCCCGGCCTGCGGTGCGCGCATGCACGGCCGGTACGCCGACGTGGCCCGCGGCGACGACCTCGGGCTTGCCCGGCTGCTCCGCCATCCGATCGTCGTCGACCGCGTCTCTGCCCTCACGCGGACGTTCGCGCTGCAGACCGCTCGCGGCGTCGGCGCGCTGTCAGCCGCGCTCGAAGCCGACGAAGACGAGGAGGAGGCGGACCTCGTCGGTCTCCTCAACTACTTCGCGATCCGGGCCCGGTACCGGGCGTGGCTCACGCCATCGGCGCCGCCGAGCGACGACCTCCGGCTTCACGTCGAAGCCGACCGGCTCGTGCTGCACCGGGCACGCCCGAGCGACACGGTGCTCGACGTCGACCTGCACGCCATCCGGTCGATCGGCAGGCCCATCCCGAACGAAGGGTCGTCGACGCGCACGTGGATCCGCGGGGTCGAGCTGACGGGCACGCACGCGGGCGAGGCCGGGCCCGTCACGATCCACCTCGGGAACCCGAGCGGGTTCTTCAGCACGAAGGCCCGGCCCGATCATTTCGCGGGTCTCGGGTGGGCGATCGGGATCCTCGCGGGCATGGCCGCGGAGCGGCGCTGGCGCGAGATCGGGGCTCGCGCGCACGCGCGAGAGATCGGGGAAGCCTTGGGAAGCGGGCCGCAGCCCACGGGCTATCGCGACGGCGTTGGCGGCACCCGGCGTCCAGTCCCCGCTGGTGGCGCGGCGCCCACCGCCGATTCGGGCGCGTCCGATCCCGGCCGTCCACCCGTGGCCGGCGTCGAGGGCGAGGCTCCCGCGGCCCCTCTCTGATCCGGGGATCACCTCACGCGACGACGGGATCGCTCTCGGGTCGCCGGTCTCGGCGTTCGACCGCGGCCTCGTCGCCGCTCGCACGGGTCTCGCGGGCGCGCGGGTCGCGCCTGGCGCGCCTGGCGCACGTGCCCGAGCCGCCGTTACCGCTCCGCGATCGCGGCCAGCTTCCCGACGTCCCGGATGACGATCGCGTCTCCCTCGAACCGGACAAGCCCGTCGGCCACCAGGCCGCCCAGGAGCCGGTTCACGCTCTGCCGCGTCCCGCCGATCATCGCGGCCAGGTCCGACTGCGTGTAGGGCCAGCCGAGCCGTACCTCCGACGCCGTCGGGTCGGCCTCCCACGCGAGGCGTGCCAGCCGCATCGCGAGCCGGCCGCCGAGATCCAGGAAGTGGAGCTCCTCGACGTGGCGCGTGAGTCGCCGGAGCTCGGTGGTGAGGGCGGCCAGGAGGGCGTTCCGAAGAGACGCCTGCGTGTCGACCAGCCGCAGGAACGGCTCGCGCGTCAGGACGAGGGCGCGGGTGGGCTCGATGGCGGTCGCCGTCGCGGACCGGGGTGCTGCGTCGAGCAGGGCGAGCTCCCCGAAGAAGTCGCCGCGCTGCAGCGTCGCGATGATCGCCTCGTCACCCTCCGTCGACGGCAGGACGATCTTCACCCGCCCTGACTCGATGACGTAGAGCGAGTCGCCCGGGTCCCCCTGGTGGAACACGACCTCCTGCCGCCGGAACCGGCGCAGGTGGAGCGACTGCGCGACGAGCGCGAGCGTCGGCTCGTCGATGCCACGGAAGAGCGCGCAGGAGCGGAGTGCCTCGAGCCCGAACGCCTGGTCGACGGGCACCGACCCACCTCCGCTCGCCGCGGACGACCACCGTTGCCTCCCATGTCGTCCGCGTGTGGCGCGCAGTTTCACACGGAGCGGCCCAGGTGTCACGCAGCGCGGCCTAGGTGTCACGCAGCGCGGCCGCGAGCCGGCCGCCGCAGGGGTTCGGGTTCGCGTCAGTCCTGGACGTCGGCCCAGCGGCCCGCGAGATACGTGGCTGCGGCGCCCTCGAGGACCCACGCCCGGCACTGCACCTCGGCGCACCGGTCGGCGTCGAGGGTGCACGAGAACTCGCAATGCCTGGAGATGCGGTCGAGCGTCGCGATGGCGGCGTCGACGCCGTTCGGTATCCACGCGCCCGTCGCGGAGAGCAGAGCGGCGGAACCGGGCAGGTCGGGTGGCAGGTGCGGCTGAGTGGACATCGAGGACCTCCAGCGGGAGGCTGTTGAGGTTACGGTCGTGCGCGACGGATCGGCGAGGGTCGTTCGGCCCGTCGGACCTGTCGCTCCGAGCGGGGCCGCGTCGCCCGGGCACGGCCGCGTCGCCCGGGCACGGCCGCTTCGCCCGGGCACGGCCGCTTCGCCCGGGCACGGCCGGGTCTCCATGCCCCCGGCCGCGGCGCCCCCGCCGCGAAGGCGTCAGTGTGTGATCTGGTGGATGAGGCTGCTGACCGCGAACCCGACGGCGGCGGCGCCCAGGCCGATCACGAGCATCTGCACGCCGTTCCTGCGCCAGTCCCCGACCAGCGTCACCGACGAGTACACACCCACGCCGAACAGGACGATGCCGCTCGACACGATCGCCACCACGAGCGCGGGCGTGCGAGCCAGGATCAAGAATGGGGCAAGCGGAATCAGGTGTCCGATGAGGGTGGCGATCGTGATCACCACGGAGCTGCGCACGATGTCCGCGTTGTCCACGGGCTGCAGGTGCAGCTCCTCGTCCATCATCGTCTGCAGCCAGCGGTCGCGGTTCGCCGTGATCGTCTCGACGACCTGATCGAGCAGCTCCCCGCGAAAACCCTTCGCGGCGTAGATCTCCCGGATCTCCTGGCGCTCGACGTCCGGCACCGTGTCGATCTCGTCGGACTCGCGAGCGCGCTCCGCGCGGTAGTAATCGCGCTCCGACACGGTCGACGTGTACCCGACGGCACCCATCGAGATCGATTCGGTGATTGCGGCCGCGAGGCCGGTGGCGACGAGGATCGGAGTCGAGCCGCCGGCGGCGATGACGCCGAGGATGATCCCCAGGATGTTCACGAGGCCATCCTGGCCCCCCAGGATCACGTCCCGGAGCCAGTTCGTGTCGCGGTGCTCCTCGCGGTGCTTCGGCACGCCGCTGGCGACGTCGCCGTTCGGCTGGACCGCGCGACCGAGCCTGCTGGCCGGTGCCCGTGCATTCGAGTCCGTGGTCACGCCTTCTCCCTCTGGCTGCGCCTGCTCGTCCGATCACCTGCGACGGTGGAGGAGCGGACGACGCGATGGCGACGGCAGCTCCGGGCGTGACCTTGCATGCGCGGACAACGCCGCTGCTGGCGCGAGGCGGGTCGAGGTCGGGCTCGACCGCGGACCAGCGGTGACGCGATCGCGCGCATCGCGAACGCCATACACAAGGCTTCTGACATGTCAGCGCGGCGACGGAGACCACGGGGGCGACCCTGGGAGGGGTTACCTGCTGCAGCACAGAGGGCGCAGGCCGCGATGCGCAGGGCCGGACGACCGGTTCGACGCGCAGGACGTGGCGTCGATGGATCGAGGTGATCGAATGGCCGACGTCAAGCCGGTGCAGGTGGAGAAGTTCCTGAGCGGGATCGACTACCCGGCGAAGAAGGACGAGCTGGTGTCGCAGGCGAGGGACAACGGCGCATCGAACGAAGTCCGACAGACGCTCGAGCGCCTGCCCGAGAAGACCTACAACTCGCCGAACGACGTGAGCGAGGAGATCGGCCGGTTCGAGTAGCCGGAGGATCGTGGGCCGTCGTGGGCGAGGGAGCCGTCGCGGGCGACCGCGCGGGGCGCGCGAAGGCGCGCGGGAAGCGAACCGCGACCGCGGCGCGAAGCACCGCGCGCGAGCGCCTGCCCGGACGCGAGCTGCCGCGGCGGGATCGGTGGCGCGGCCCGGGAGCTGACGACAGCCGACCGTGTCGATAGGCACGCGCAGCACGCGCGCCCCTCGCACGCCGTGGCGTCCGCAAGGTCGGGCGCGCCATCCTTCTCACGATCCAAGCGCGCGACCGTGGTCGCCCGACGGCCGGGAGGAGACAGCATGCACCTGATCACCACCGTCTACGGCCCGATCCTCGCGCTCGCAGGCCTCGTGCTCGTCGTCGGCGCGGTGACGTGGACGCGGGACACGCGCGCCGCGGACCCTACCGTGGATCACGCCCGCCGCGTTGCGCGGGTCCGACGGCTCGCTCGGGCGGGCAGACACGCGGAGGCGATGGCCGCGTCCGGCTTCGTGAGTCGAGCGAGGGTGCCGCGACGCCGCCGGAACGTCGGGTGGGTCACGCTTGGAGCGGCGGCGGCGGCAGGCGCGCATGCGGTCGGCGCCGCTGCCGGATCCATCGCGACCGGAACGGGTGCGGCGGCGCGTCGTGGCGCGCCGCACGTGGCGCGCGCCGCGCACCGCAGCGGCGCGTCGGT
>JAKAAV010000062.1 GCA_021802185.1 Chloroflexota bacterium
CGCCGTCCCGGGTGCGAGACTCCGGGCGCTGCTCCGCGGCCGCCGGTTCCGTCGGGCTCGCGCCGACCTGCAGGCGCGGACGACCCGGATCGTCGACCTGCGCCCCGGCGCGGAGGCGGTCTTCGCCGGGCTGGAGAAGGACACCCGGAACCTCGTCCGCCGGTCGGGGCGGGAAGGCGTGCGGACCCGGGTCGTGCGCGATGCGGACGAGGCCGCCTACGCCGCGTTCGCCCGGCTGCTTGCCGCCACCGGAGCGCGGGCGAACTTCCGTGTCCGGCCTCTCGACGCCCTCCGGACGATCGCGCGCGGCTTCGCGCCCTCCGGAGACGCGTACCTCGTCCTCGCCGATCTCGACGACGAGCCCATCGCCGGCTGCCTCGCGCTGGCGACAGGGCCCCGCGCCTTCTATCTCTACGCGGCGTCGCGGCGCGACGGACCGCGGCTGAAACACGCCAACGGCGCGTACGCGGCCCTGTGGGCGTGCATCGAGGCGCTCGCCGGCGACGGCCGCGAGACGCTCGACCTGTGGGGCATCGTCGAGCCCGGCGACGAGACGGCCGATCCGGGATGGGCGGGCTTCAGCCTGTTCAAGCGGGGCTTCGGGGGGGCGCCGCTGGTACACCCCGGCACGTTCGACCTGGTCCTGTCCCCGGCCTGGTACGCGCTCCGGGACATCCGGGAGCGGTGGCGCGCGTGACGCGGGCCGAGGGCCGGGGCCCGCACGGCCGGCCTGCCGCGCACCCGACCCTGGAGCGCGGGCCTTCGCCCTGCGCGACCACGCGGGGCCTGGCCTCCGGTCGGCCCGTATGATCGGCGGCGTGTCATCCGCCGTGCAGGCCGCCCGCTCCGTCCGCGTCGTCGACGCGTCGGCCTGGCCCGCGGATCGGTGGGACGCGCTCGCGGCGAGGAGCGAGCACGGTGAGGCGTTCCAGTCGCATGCCTGGGGCGAGAGCAAGGCCGTGCTGGGGTGGCGGCCGCTCCGGATCGTCGTCGAGCGCGACGGCCAGGCGATCGGCGCAGTGTCGCTCCAGGAGCGGAGCCTCGGCGCCCGCCTGCGCGGACCGTTCGGCCGGCTGACCTATCTCTACGCACCGCGCGGCCCCGTGCTGCTTCATCGCGATCCCGAGGCGGCGCGGGCCGTCCTCGACGCGCTCGCCCGGCTCGCCCGTGCGCGGCACGCCGTCGCCCTGACCGTCGATCCCGCGTGGGAGGAGGGGAGCGACCTCGCGGCCGCGCTGTCCGAGTCCGGGTTCCGGCCGGCCGCCCGTGAGATCCAGGTGTCGCGGACCGCGATGCTCGTGCCGCTCGAGGCGGACGAGTCCGCCCAGCACGAGCAGCTCGGCGACAGCACGGCCCGGAACGTCAACAAGGCACGGCGCGCCGGCGTCGTGGCGGAGCGCGTCGACCTCTCCGGTCGCGAGTCGGCGGCGGAGGCACTCGACGCGTTCTGGGAGATGTTCGTCGCGACGGGGCGGCGCGAGAGATTCATCGTGCGCGACCGCGAGTACCAGCTCGGCCAGTGGCTGGCGCTGGGTGAGGCCGGGCTCGCGAGCCTCTGGTTCGGGCGCGTGGCCGGAACCCGCCGGAACGGCGTCGTGCTGCTCCACTCGGGCCGCCGCCTCGTGTCGCACGTGGCCGGCTCGGCCGACGACGCGGACCTGCGGCGGACGCGGGCGAACCATCTGCTCCAGTGGGAGATCATGCGGTGGGGCGCGGACCACGGGTTCGAGACCTACGATCTCGGCGGCGTCGACACGCAGGATGCACCCGGTCTGCCAGCGGATCGCTCGCACCCACTCTGGAACCTGTACGAGTTCAAGCAGGGGTTCGGGGCCCGCGGCGTCGTGTTCGTTCGCGCCCATGACGTGTCGCCTCACGCGGCGCTTGCGGCCGGCTGGAGCCTCGCCCGGCGGCTCCGCTGAAGGGGGCCGCTGTCCGAAACGGGCGCGTCGTGCACGTGCCGGACCGGAACGGGTGGCCGGGACGCACGCGGCCCGGCGGTATGATGGGTCGAGATGTCAACCGAGCCCGCAAGTCTCCGCTCCCGTCAGGGCCGGCGGCGAGGCGAGCGTCCCGAGCGCGGGGAGCCCGCCGTCGTCGCGACCCCGGCCGCCGTGCCGCGCACTCCCGAGGAGATCGACGCGCTCGGGCGCCAGCTGATCGCGGAGGTCGCCGACCACCATCCCCTGGCGGACCTGGCGGCGGTCGAGCGGGCGTTCCGGTTCGCCATCGAGGCGCACGCGGACCAGCGGCGCGCGAGCGGGGAGCCGTACGTCACGCACCCGGTGGCCGCTGCCCACACGCTGGCGGAGCTCGGGCTCGACCCCGTCGCGATCCAGGCCGCACTCCTGCACGACATCCCGGAGGACACGGAGTACTCGCTCGAGGACGTCGAGGAGCGCTTCGGGGCGGAGGTCGCCCGCCTGGTCGACGGCGTCACCAAGCTGTCGAAGTTCAGCGCGCACAGCCACGAGGAGCGGCAGGCCGAGAACATCCGGAAGATGTTCCTGGCGATGGCCGAGGACGTGCGCGTCGTGCTCATCAAGCTCGCCGACCGCCTCCACAACATGCGCACGATCGCCGGGCTGCCTGCCGAGAAGCAGCAGCGCATCGCGCGGCAGACCCTCGAGATCTACGCGCCGCTCGCGGAGCGGCTCGGGATCTGGCAGATGAAGTGGGAACTCGAGGACCTCTCGTTCAAGGTGCTCGAGCCGCTCGCGTTCCGGTCGCTGGCCCAGCAGCTGGAAACGCGGCGCGCGGCGCGCGAGACGTACGTCGAGCGCGCGATGGCGGAGCTGCGCGAGTCGCTCGAGGAGAGCGGCATCGAGGCGGACCTGTCGGGCCGCCCGAAGCACCTCTACAGCATCCACCGGAAGATGCAGCGCAAGTCCGCCAACTTCGACGAGGTCTACGACGTCCACGCGATCCGGGTGCTCGTCGACGAGGTGAAGGACTGCTACGCCGCGCTCGGCGTGGTGCACTCGCTGTGGCGCCCGATCCCGGGCCAGTTCGACGACTACATCGCGATGCCGAAGGCGAACGGCTACCAGAGCCTCCACACCGCCGTGATCGCGCTCGACGGTCACCCGCTCGAGGTGCAGATCCGGACGCACCAGATGCACCGCATCGCCGAGGTCGGAATCGCGGCGCACTGGCGCTACAAGGAAGGCTCGAAGTCCGACCGCGACTACGACGCGAAGCTCGCCTGGATCCGCCAGTTGATGGAGTGGCAGCGTGAGGTCGCGGACGCCACGGAATTCGTCGAGGGACTCAAGCTCGACGTCTTCCAGGACCAGGTCTTCGTGTTCACCCCGAAGGGCGAGGTCAAGGATCTGCCGGCCGGCTCGACGCCGCTCGACTTCGCCTACCGCATCCACACCGACGTCGGCCACCGGTGCATCGGGGCGAAGGTGAACAACCGACTCGTCCCGCTCGACTACAAGCTGCGCAACGGCGACATCGTCGAGATCGTCACGACGAAGGCCGCACATGGGCCGTCGCGCGACTGGCTGGCGATCGTCCGGACGACCCACGCGCGGGAGAAGATCCGGCAGTGGTTCAAGCGCCAGCAGCGCGAGGAGAACATCGCGCACGGCCGTGAGGCCCTCGACCGCGAGCTCCGGCGCCTGGCTCGCACGTCGCTCGAACGGGTCGGGACCGACCGCGTGTCCGAGATGGCCGAGGTGTACAAGTTCCCAACGGTCGACGACTTCCTGGCGGCGGTCGGCTACGGGGCGGTCAGCGCGCAGCAGGCCGTCATCCGGATGGGCGTGGTCGACGACTCGAACGAGGCCGTGCTCCCGCAGGTCGCCCCGCCGGCTCCGCCGTCCGTGTCGGGCGGCGTCCGCGTGAAGGGCGTGGGGGACCTCCTCGTCCGGTTCGCGGCGTGCTGCCACCCGATCCCCGGCGACCCGATCATCGGGTTCATCACGCGAGGCAAGGGCGTCACCGTGCACCTGCGCGAGTGCGTCACGATCCTCCACGAGCGGGACGTCGAGCGGCTCATCGAGGTCGAGTGGGAGGGGGCCGCCGAGCGCACGTACCCGATCGCGATCCGACTCGACGCGTACGACCGCACGGGACTCCTGTCGGACATCACGAACGTCGTCGCGGAGCAGAAGGTCAACATCGTTGCGGCGCACGTGGAGACGCGTCCCGACCGGACCGCGACGGTGAGCGCGACGCTGCAGGTGTCCTCCGTCGCGCAGCTCGCCAGGGTGCTGTCGCGCCTCGAGCAGGTCAAGGACGTCTTCTCGGTCCAGCGCGCCCTCGGCTGACACGCGGGTCGTCGGCTCGCCGCCACGGCCCAGGGCACTCGCCGTGCCGGGCCCGCGTCGAGGCCGTGCCGTGGGGGCAGGGGAGCGTGGACGATGACGGCCGTCTGCGCCCTCATCACTCCGCGGGTCGGGGATCGATCTCCGTGGGGCTCACGTCGGCCGTCGTGCGTGCCTGTCGTTCGCTGTCGTCGCCGGCCACGCGTTCACGGTCGGCCGTCTGCCACACGGCGCGCGCCCGCTCCTCGACTTCGGCGGCGAGCCGGTGGAACTCAGGGCTCGAGATGGGCTCGTGGCGTTTGCGTTCCTCCAGCTCGCGCAGGCGCCGGACCTCCTCGAGGAGCTCGTCGGAGTCGTCCCGAACCTGTGCGTCGTCGTCCCCGGTCATGTGGCGAAGTGTCGCCGGGCATGCCGGCGGCGGATGGAGCAGTGCGGCCGTCCCCTGTTGCGCCTCGCTTGCGGTGTCGTGACGGGAGTCATGCGCCCGGGACGGACATGACGAGTCAGATGCGGCCGCGGGACGTGTCGCCTCGCGCGGGAATCTCTCGCGGCGAGTCCCCTCCACGAGCGGTGACTCCTCGCGCGTTGCGTTCACATGCGGCCGTTTCTCGTGCGCCGGCCTCTCGTGCGCCGGCCTGGCGTGCGCCGGCCTCCCGCGCGACGCGCTCGCGAGCGCCGGCCTCTCGCGCCTCGCGCTCGAACGCGTTGTCCGCGTACCAGTCTCCACCGCCCAGCCGGGCATTCAGCGAGGCGAGGACGTAGCAGGCGACGAAGCGGAGCGGGCCGAGCCGTCTCCACTGCCGGGTGTGCTCCAGTTCGTGCGCGAGCTCGCGTGCGTCGAGGCGGCGCCAGCTCACGATCGTCGTGCCGATCGTGATCGCGAGCCAGTCGCGAAGCAGGAGCCGCGAGCCGACCCGGCGGAGCGCGGGCCGGACGCGGAGATGGACGACCGTCCCGCGGGGACGGCCGAGCCTGGCACCCCGGTCGAACACGCCGCCGATTATCGGCCGTCCGTCCGCCGGGCAAGTGGATAGACTGCGGGAATGCCCACGTTCCATGCCCCTCGCGGGACCCGCGACCTGCTGCCCGCCGAGCGCGCGTCGTTCGACCGCCTGTCCACGATCGCGGGCGACCTGGCTCGCCGGTACGGATACGCCGCCATCGACACGCCGATGTTCGAGCAGACCGCGGTCTTCGAGCGAGGCGTCGGGGCCGTCACCGACATCGTCGAGAAGGAGCTGTTCCGGATCCAGCCCCGGACCGAGGAGGCGGAATCCTGGTCGCTCCGGCCGGAGGGGACGGCCGGCGTCGTGCGTGCCTACGTCCAGCACGGCATGCGGACGTGGCCGCAGCCGGTCCGCGTCCAGTACGTCGGCCCGATGTTCCGCTACGACCGGCCGCAGGCCGGCCGGTACAGGCAGTTCTGGCAGTGGGACGTCGAGGCGATCGGGGACGCGGGGCCGGGGATCGACGCGGAGATCGTCGAGCTCGGGCACCGGTTCTACGTCGAGGCGGGACTGGCGGACGTGCGCGTGCTTCTGAACTCGATCGGCGACCCCGTCTGCCGCCCGGCCTACATCGAACTGCTGACGGCGTACTTCGAGCGGCACCGCGCCGAGCTGCCCGACCTGGAGCTCGCACGCCTGCGGACCAACCCGCTGCGGCTGCTCGATTCGAAGGACGCGGTCATGGCGGCCCTCATCGCGGACGCGCCGCGGATCGTCGACCACCTGTGCGGTGCGTGCCGCGCCCACTTCGACGCCGTCTGCTCGTATCTCGACGCGCTCGGCGTCCCGGTCCGGATCGAACCGTCGCTCGTCCGCGGCCTCGACTACTACACGCGGACCGCGTTCGAGTACTACCGCGAGGGAGCCGAGGGGCAGCAGCAGGCCCTCGGCGGAGGCGGGCGCTACGACGGGCTCGTCGAGCTGCTCGGCGGCAGGCCGACGCCCGGGATCGGGTTCGCGCTCGGACTCGACCGCGTGGTGCTGGCGCTGGCGGAGACCACCGGGGACACGGCACGTTCCGCTCGGCCGGCCGCCTTCGTGGCGAGCGCGGATCCCGACGACACGGTCGGGCGGCTGCGCGTCGCAACGGAGCTGAGGCGCGCCGGCGTGTCGGCGCGGGCGGATCTGGGCGGCCGGAAGCTCGGTCGACAGCTCGAGCAGGCGTCGCGCGAGGACGCGCATTTTGCGGTGATCCTCGGTGACGAGCTGCGAGAGGGAATGGTGCAGCTGCGCGACCTGCGGGCGGGGACGCAGCATCCCGTGCCGCTCGCGGACCTCGCGCGCGAGATCCTGCGGGACGAGGCCTCGCACCGCCACGGGTAGTCGCCGCCACGTGGCATGCCGCGGGCGGGTTGGTCGCGGTGCGGAGAGGAGCCCAACCACGGCCCGGAGCGTGCGTCACGGTCCCGGTGCGAGCCTCGCCCCGGCGCGGCACAGAGCGCGCGGTCACGATGCGGAGTGCGTCCGGTCGCTGCGGGGAGCGCGTCGCGCGGCTGTGAGCACGCCCGCGATCGCGGTGCGGAGCATGCCCCGATCGGCGCCTCCGCGTTCGTCTACGATTGTCCGGCCATGACCGACGCCACCGTGCTCTCGCACGCCCTCGACGATCTCGCGACTCCGTACCGCACCGACACGTGCGGCGACCTCCGGGCCGGCGACGCCGGGCGGGAGGCGCGGCTCGCGGGCTGGGTGCACCGCCGTCGCGATCACGGCCACCTGATCTTCCTCGACCTCCGCGACCGGCACGGCATCACGCAGGTGGTCGTCGACGCGCACGAGTCGCCGGAGGCGCACGCGGTCGCATCCCGCGTCAGGCCGGAATTCGTCGTGACCGCGGCCGGCGTGGTCGCACGGCGGCTGCCCGGCATGGAGAACCCGGCGCTCGCCACCGGCGAGTCCGAGCTGCGCGCGCGG
This sequence comes from Chloroflexota bacterium, assembly GCA_021802185.1. Classification (GTDB taxonomy): domain Bacteria; phylum Chloroflexota; class Limnocylindria; order Limnocylindrales; family CSP1-4; genus JAJYNJ01. The sequence goes on from JAKAAV010000062.1 coordinate 7,196, forward strand.
GAGCTGCAGGTCCTGTCCGAGGCGAAGACGCCGCCCTTCTACATCAACGACCCCGACGCGCCGATCGACGAGTCGGTCCGCCTCCGCTACCGGTACCTCGACATCCGGCGCGAACCGATGCGGGACCGGCTGCTCCTGCGGTCGAACCTCGTCCGGGCCATTCGCGACGCTCACCACCGCGCCGGGTTCGTCGAGATCGAGACGCCGATCCTCATCAAGTCGACACCCGAGGGCGCGCGCGACTTCATCGTGCCGAGCCGGCTCCAGCCGGGGACCGTGTACGCGCTGCCACAGAGCCCGCAGCAGCTCAAGCAGCTGCTGATGGTCGCCGGCATGGATCGGTATTTCCAGATCGCCCGCTGCTTCCGCGACGAGGACCTGCGCGGCGACCGGCAGCCCGAGTTCACGCAGCTCGACCTCGAGATGAGCTTCGTGCGCGAGCAGACCGTCATGGACTTCGTCGAGGCGATGGCGATCGAGGTGTCCCGGACGGTCGTGCCCGACCGCCCGCTGCAGTCGGTGCCGTTTCCTCGGTTCACCTACGAGGAGGCGCTCGAGCGCTTCGGCTCCGACAAGCCCGACGTCCGCTTCGGGATGGAGCTCGTCGACCTGGCTCCCGCCCTTGGCGCCGATCGCGCGGCTGGCGCCGGGGCGACCGGCTTCCGGGTGTTCGACGACGTCCTCGCGTCGGGGGGCCGGATCAAGGGCATCGTGGCGCCCGGCCTCGGCGGCGCGACCCGCCGGGAGATCGACGACCTGGCGGAGACCGCGCGTCGCTACGGGGCGAAGGGGCTCGTGCACGTGTCCGTCGACGAGGACGGCGTCGCGCACTCGTCCGTCGCGAAGTTCCTCGGCGAGGAGCGCCTGCGGTCGCTCGTCGTCGCCGCCGCCGCGGGACCCGGCGACCTGCTGCTGATCGTCGCGGACCGGCCGGAGGTGACCGCGGACGTGCTCGGTCGGCTGCGCCGCGACCTCGGCGAGCGTCTCGGCCTCGCGGACCCGAACGTGCTCGCGTACTGCTGGGTGTTCCGGTTCCCGATGTACCAGTGGGACGCCGAGAACGTGCGATGGGATGCGACGCACAACCCGTTCTCGGGCGTGGTTCCGGAGGACGAGCCGCTGCTCGTGACCGCGTCCGGCGATCCCTACCGCCCTTCGCCGGAGGATCCGGCGGGGCGGGCGCGGGCCATGCAGTACGACATCGCGCTGAACGGATGGGAGCTCGGCGGCGGGTCCGTCCGGATCCACCGCCGCGAGCTGCTCGAACGCAGCTTCGCGCTGCAGGGGTACAGCGCCGAGCGGATGCACGACCTGTTCGGCGGCATCCTCGAGGCGTTCGACTTCGGTGCGCCGCCGCACGGCGGCATCGCGCTCGGCATCGACCGCTGGGCCGCGCTGCTCTCACGCCAGACGAACATCCGCGAGGTCATGGCGTTCCCGAAGACCTCGTCGGGCGCCGACCTGATGCTCGACGCGCCGGCCGCGCCGGATCCCGCGCAGTACGCGGAGCTCGGGCTGCGGTTCGTGGGCGACCGTGAGGAGATGCAGGCGGCGTGGGTCGCGGAGTCCCACGTGCCCGGGCCGATCGGCGACGACGTCCTGCCGACGCCGGTGGAGGATCGCGGGAAGGAGTCCCGGCCGGACGACGGCCCCGCGACGCACACCTCAGGGCCGGCGTCATAGCCGCGCTCGACTGGGCGGCAGTCGTCGGTCGGCGGCCGCGACTCGGCGCGCTGCTCGGGGCGCTCTGCATCTCGTTCTCGGGGATCTTCTTCCTGTTCTCGCACACGTCGCCCGCGACCGCGACCGTGTTCCGCTGCCTGTACGCGCTGCCGTTCCTCGGACTGCTCGCGCTGTCGGAGCGCCGCCGCCTCGGTTCGATGGCGTCGCGCGAGCACGTGATCGCGATCGTCGCCGGGATCTGCTTCGGCGCCGACCTGCTCTCCTGGAACCACGCC
>JAKAAV010000063.1 GCA_021802185.1 Chloroflexota bacterium
TCGCTCATTCCTCGAGCCTGGCGACCAGCCCCCCGGCCCGAGGGCTCGGCCGGTCGCGTCAGGGGTTCGCGCGGATCAAAGCCGACGCGATCGCGGTCGCGTTCGGGCAACGTCGACGTCCCGTCGAGCACCGGTGGTAGCCTCGCCCGCGTGCCCGCCGTCGATCCCCGACCCGATCCAGTGGCGACCGCGCCGACATCCGCCGGGCGCGCTCCCGCCCGCGGCCCGACACGGGCCGGGACCTGAGCATGGAGCGGGGGCTTGCGGCCGACCTGATCCCGATCCTGCAGCGTTCTCCCGCGCTCGCCGGACTCGCCGCCGACGCGGTCGAGGACCTCGCGCGCGTCATGCGCGAGGTCGTGCTCCCGTCCGACACGGTCCTCACCGAGGAGGGCGAGTCCGGCGACGAGCTGTTCGTCGTCCTGCACGGGTCGGTCGTTGCCGCCACGACCGATGCCGCGGGTCAGCCTCGAGTGCTCGCGGAGCTGCGACCGGGCGACATCGCCGGCGAAGTGGCCGCGCTCATCGGGGGCCGCCGGACGGCGACCCTGAGGTCCCGCGACGCCGCCGTGCTCGCCGTCCTCGACGGGGCCGGTCTCCGCGAGCTGCGGCAGCGGCGACCCGAGGTCGTCGACGCGCTGCGCAGGGTGAGCGTGGCACGGCTGCAGCGCAGCGAGCTCGCGGCGAGCCTCGACCAGCTCTTCGGCGCGTTCGACGCCCAGGCGCTCGACGAGCTCCAGTCGAAGCTCTCCTGGCTCGACCTGCCCGCCGGGTCGGTCCTCTTCCGGGAAGGCGACCCCGGGGATGCGCTGTTCATCGTGCTCGCCGGGCGACTCCGCGTCGCGACATTGGGAGCGGAGGCCGATGCGCAATCGCCCCAGGACATCGGACGCGGCGACATCGTCGGCGAGCTCGCGGTGCTCACGCACGGCCGGCGGTCCGCCACGGTGTACGCCGTCCGAGACTCGCACCTCGCCCGACTCGGGGTCGCCGAGTTCGACGCGCTGATGGCCACTCATCCGGTCGCGATGGGGCGCGTCGCGCGGCTCGTCGCCGAGCGCCTGCTCCACGCGACCACGGCGGTGCCGCGACGGCCTCCTCCATCCACGGCCTTCGCGATCGTCCCGATCACGCCGGGCGCCCCCCAGGAGGTGGCGATCGAGCTGGGCGCGATGCTCGGGCCGGCGGGCCGGACGCGCGTCGTGCAGTCCGACGACGTGGCGGCGATGCTCGGACCGAACGTGCTCGAAGCGGCGCCCGGCGATCCGGCCGGCAACTGGCTGACGCACTGGCTCGACGAGGTCGAGGCCGCGTCGGACGCTCTCGTCTGCGTGGGCGATCGACGGTTCCCCGAGTGGACGGCACGGTGCGTGCGCCGCTCCGACCATGTCCTGCTGCTTGCCGATGCGGCCGCCGATCCCGGGTCGGCGCCTCCGGACACACAGCTCGGCGGCACGGCGGACGGCGTGTCGCCCACCACCACGCTGATCCTGCTCCATCCGCCGGGAACCGCCGAGCCGCGCGGTACCGGGCGCTGGCTGCGCGGGCGGCGCGTCGACATGCACCTCCACGTTCGACGCTCGGTCCGGGGCGACCTCGAGCGCGCGGCACGCATCCTCTCCGGGCGTGCGGTGTCGGTCGTCCTCGGTGGTGGCGGCGCGCGCGGATTCGCACACATCGGAGTCCTGCAGGCTCTCGAGGACGCCGGCATCCCGGTCGACCTCGTCGGCGGAACGAGCATGGGAGCCCTCGTCGGATCGGCGCCCGCAATGGGCTGGTCGGCGACGAAGCTGCACCACGCGGCGAGGCCGCTCTCGCGCGGGCTCTTCGACGTCACGTTTCCGCTCGTGTCGCTCCTCCGTGGCCGCCGGATCGGCCGTGCGATCCGGGCGCTCGTCGGCGACCGGGACATCGAGGACCTCGTCCTCCCCTACTTCTGCGTCTCCACCAACCTCACTCGAGCTGAGGAGGTCGTGCACCGACGCGGCAGCGTCGCGCTCGCCGTGCGCGCGAGCCTCTCGCTCCCCGGCGTCCTGCCGCCGGTCCGCGACGCGGGTGACCTCCTCGTCGACGGGGGCCTTCTCAACAACGTGCCGGCCGACGTCATGCGCGCGTCGAACAACGGAGGCCGCGTCATCGCGGTCGACGTGTCGCCCACGGTCGACCTGCGCGTCCCCGACGCGTTCGCGCCCGATGTCTCCGGCTGGAGCCTGCTGGCCGCACGTCTCCGGCGCCGGGCGCATCCGCGGCTGCCCTCGATCCTGACGCTGCTCAACCGCGCTGCCGTCGCCCCCAGCGTCCACCGCCGCACACATCTCGACACGCGGCTCCTCGCCGACCTCTACCTGCAGGTGCCGACGGCCGAGTGGGGCTTCCTCGAGTTCGGCGCGATCGACGAGCTCGTGGCACGCGGGAGGACCGCGACGATCGACCAGCTGCGAGCGTGGTGGGCGCACGAGCAGCGATGACGCACCAGTACACACTCCTGCTCGGCGCGACGATCCTCCCCGGGCTCGACGCGCGGCCGGCGTCGGCGATCGCGTGGGCCGAGGGCACCGTGCTCGCGATCGGGTCGGACGACGAGGTCCTGTCGATCTCGCGGGGCGATTCGACGATCGTCCGCACACGACGGGCCTGGATCGTCCCGCTCGGAGCGGAGCCCGAGCCCACGTGGCCTCCGGACGCGACGCTCGACGTGGGCGGCTCGGCGGACCTGGCCGTGCTCGACGGGGACCCGCGGCGTCCCGGCGAGGCGGCCCCGGCGTCCGGTACGCGACCGGGCGTGATCGCGCTCGTCAGGAATGGGCGCATCGTCGCCGGGGCGCTGCCGCGATGAGGCAGGGCGTGCGGCCGGCCGGAGCAACGCCCACGGCGGGAGAACGTCGCGCGCCCGGGATCGCCACTGTCGGGCACGCGACGGCGCGCGACGGAGTTCCGCTGCTGACCCGCGAGTGGCCGGCGCCGGGCGAGCCACGCGCTCGGATCCTCCTCGTCCACGGGATCGCCGAGCACTCCGGCAGGTACGACCGGCCCGCGTCGCTGCTGGCGAAGGACGGGTTCGGGGTGTCCGCGTTCGACCTCCGCGGGTTCGGGGAGTCTGGCGGGCGGCGCGCGTACGTGGAGCGGTGGGACGACTACCTCGACGACGTGCAGGATCGGCTCGACGTGCTCCGCGATGGGCCGCCGCTCGTCCTCATGGGGCACTCGATGGGAGCGCTCATCGCGCTGACGTACGCCCTGAGCGACCGTCCGGCGCCCGATCTGCTCGTGCTGAGCGCACCCGCCCTGCGCGTCGAGGCCCCCGCGTTCCTGCGCCTGATCGCGCCGCTGCTCGGACGCGCCGCGCCGCGGCTCCGCGTCCCGACCCCGCTGAGCGCGGACCAGATCTCATCCGACCCCGAGGCGCGAGCCGCGTATCTCGCGGACCCACTGCTCGTCCCGTTCACGACCGCGCGGCTCGGAGCCGAGCTGCTCGCCGCGGGCAACCGGGCCCGGCAGGAGCTCGCGGCGCTCCGGATCCCGACGCTCACGACGCATGGTGGCGACGACGTCCTCGTCCCGACGACGTGCACCGAGCCGCTCGGGAGGCTCCCGTGCGTCGACCGCCGGGTCTACCCAGGGCTGCGGCACGAGATGCTCAGCGAGCCGCAGGGCTCCGAGATCGTGGGCGAGATCGCAGCGTGGCTCGACAGCCAGCTGGCCGCCCGCGAGCGCGTTCCGGCGCCTCGGGCCTAGCCTGGGAGCCCGCGACCCGGCGTCCTCGGCGAGGTGTCAGCGCTTGGAGCGGCGAAGGAACGACGGGATGTCGAGGTCGATGCCGGGCCGGGCGATGCCGCGCTGCGGCCGATCCGGCGGGGCGTCTTCCTGAGGGCCCGGGTCCGACGTGCGGCCACGCCGCGGCGGCGCACCCGCGTCGTCCCGCTCACCCGCCGCCGATCCTGCGCGTGTCTCGTTGCCGTTCCGGTTCCGGCCGGGACCGGGCGCATCGGCGGGTGACGTCGCGGGACCCGTCGCCTGGCCCTGAGCGGGCGGGTCCGCGGAAGGTGTCGTCGCGGGCGTCCGGGTGGCGGGGCCGGACGCCGACGGCCGCTGCGGGGGGCGCGAGCCCATCTCGTCGACGCGCTGCCGTTCACGCTGCACGTCGCGCAGGAAGTCGCGCGCCTCGGGGCCACCTCTCCCGCCCGCAGACTCGCGCGGGCGCTGCGTGTCGAACCCGGTCGCGATCACCGTGATCGAGATCTCGTCGTCCATGCGCTCGTCGATGACCGTGCCGAAGATGATGTTCGCCTCGGGATCGGCGGCCTCGCGCACGATCTCCGCGGCGTCGTTCACCTCGAACAGCCCGAGCTTCGGGCCGCCGGTGATGTTGAGCAGCACGCCGCGAGCGCCCGAGATGCTGGTCTCCAGCAGCGGGCTCGAGATCGCGGCCCGGGCCGCGATCTGCGCTCGATCGGCGCCGGTGCCGCGGCCGATCCCCATCAGCGCTGACCCGGCGTTCTTCATGATCGTGCGCACGTCCGCGAAGTCGAGGTTGATGAGGCCGGGGACCGTGATGAGGTCGCTGATGCCCTGGACGCCCTGGCGCAGGACGTCGTCGACGATCCGGAACGCGTCGACGATCGACGTGTGCGGGCCGACGACGTCGCGCAGGCGGTCGTTCGGGATCGTGATCAGCGTGTCGACCTTGTCGCGCAGCTCCTCCGTCTGCCTCTCGGCGACCATCCGGCGCTTCGCGCCCTCGAACGAGAACGGCTTCGTGACGACGCCGATCGTCAGCGCACCCTCGTCGCGCGCGATCTCCGCGATGACGGGCGCACCGCCCGACCCGGTCCCGCCGCCCATCCCGGCCGTGACGAACACCATGTCAGAGCCGGCCAGGGCTTCGCGGATCCGGTCCGCGTCCTCCTCGGCGGCGCGCAGGCCGACGGTCGGATCGCCGCCCGCACCGAGCCCGCGGGTGACCTTCTCGCCGATCCGGATGGTGTGCGGGGCGACGGAGCGGCCGAGCGCCTGTGCGTCGGTGTTCACGGTGATGAACTCGACGCCCATCATCTCGGACCGGATCATCCGGTTCACGGCGTTGCTGCCACCGCCCCCCACGCCGATGACCCGGATGAGTGCCGTATCCGTGTCCGAGTGCATCACCATCGGGCGCTCCTTCGGGTCGCGTGGCGTGTCGCGATTGCTCCGGTCGCCGGCGTCGGCGCCCGGTATCGATACAAAAGCCGCCACTGGCGACGAGGATCGCCGAACGGCGGCTGGCGCACTGACGATATTGGTGAGCCGGGAGAGACTCGAACTCTCAACCCGTGGTTTAAGAGACCACTGCTCTACCGTTGAGCTACCGGCCCACGGCCGAGAAGTCTACCGCATGCACAGCGCGTTGCGCCCCTTCGATCTCGACGCACACCCGGTCAGGGCGTCGTGGAGACGCTCGGCCCCCAGCCCGGCCAGCGCCCAGAGCGGCGCGTAATCGAGGCGGACGAGGCCGTCGATGCTCCATTCCGTCCGCCCGCGGTAGTCCCACGGGCATCTGCCGGTGGTCCTCCGGAGGGCCCACCCCGTCGCGCCCTCGACGGCCATGATCCCGGCGGCGTACGCGGCCGCGCGAACCGGGAGGGCATCGCCGCGCAGGCGGTCGTGCGCCGGCTCGAAGAGCGGCAGCGCGAGCGCGTAGATCACCGGCATCCAGCGCGTCGCAGGCCCGACAAGGATCGGACGGCGTGCCTCGCGGGTCAGGCGCGCGGAGGTGAACCCGGCCTCCATCGCCGACCCCGCCGCCGCGTACACGAGCCCGCGAATCCACCCCGGCACCACGGCCGGATCGTACGGCGCAGCCGGCCGCGACGGCGGCACCGCGAACTCGCCGTGCGCGGGCCGCGGCGAGGGCGGCCGGATGCGGGCGCCAGCCGCCATGGTGACGGCGCCGTGTCCCCGGTGGCCGCCGAGGTCGCCGCTGTCGTCGCGCCCGCGGTGGCCGCCCGAGGCCGCTGCCGTGCGCCGCACCCGCCGTGGCCGCTTGGCGGCGCCCGGGGGACGTCGGATGCCGCCGGCGGGTCGGAAAGCCCCCGATCGCGTGACCGCAGGCCCTGTCCTCCGGCGGCGCGCGGTGGTCAAATGCGATGGCAGCCACGAGTCCCCGTCTGCTCCGATCTGGAGGTCGCTCGCATGCCCGAGACCGAGGCCCTCATGCCCCGGACCGACGACAACGCGTCGCTCGTCGCGCTGCTCAACGCGACGTGGTTCGGCGCCAACCTGCCACCCGAGACCCAGGTCCGGCTCGCCGGCCTGGCGCGCCGATACCAGGCGTCCGCCGGGACGACCCTGCTCGCCGAGGGCCAGCTCGCGAACGAGCTCGGGATCGTGCTCTCGGGCCGCGTCTCCCTGCGCACGCTCGTGCCCGAGGAAGGCTGGATCACGATCCTGACGGTCGAGCCCGGCGACATCTTCGGGCAGTCCGCGGTCGTCGCTCCGTACCGCTCCACGTCCACCGTCGTCGCCCTCCAACCGGTCGATGTCCTCGCCCTCGATGGCCCCGGCCTCCGGGCCGCGCTCGCCGCCGACCACGACCTCGCCGCAGAGCTCTACCCGCGCCTGCTCCAGGCCATGGCACGACGCCTCAGCGCGACCCGTCTCCAGATGCTCGACCTGTTCGCGCGGTAGTCCGGCATGACCAGCGTGACGAAGAGCGCGACGGGCCTCCTGCCGCGCGCCGGATTCCAGCAGCTCATCGACCTGCTCGTCGAGGACGGGCGGACCGTCATCGGCCCGAAGGTGGCCGACGGTGCCATCGTCTACGGCGAGCTTCGCAGCGTGGCCGACCTCCCGAAGGGGATGGGCGCGGAGCAACGACCGGGCTCGTACCGGCTGGTCGACCACGACGACGACCGGCTGTTCGCATACGCGGTCGGCCCGACGTCATGGAAGCGCTTCGTCTTCCCGCCGACACTGGACACGGCGGAGTCGCACCGCGACGACGAGGGGCACGTCTCGTTCGGCCCTGTCGGGCACGACATCCCCAGGCTCGCGTTCCTCGGGGTCCGCGCGTGCGAGCTCGCGGCCCTCGGCATCGAGGATCGCGTGTTCCTCGGCGGCCCGTACACGGACGAGGACTACCGCGCCCGCCGCTCGTCGGCCTTCATCGTGGCCGTGCAGTGCGCCGAGCCCGCCTCGACCTGTTTCTGCACCTCGATGGGCACGGGGCCCGGCATCCGGGACGGACATGATCTCTCGCTCGTCGAACTCGCCGACGGTTTCCTCGTCTCGCCCGGCAGCCCGGCGGGGTCCGCCCTGTTCGAGCGCCTGGACCTCGTCGACCCGACGCCCGACCAGCTGACGGCGGCCTCCGACCAGCTCGTGTCGGCGCGCGACCGGATCGGCGACCCGGTCGTGACGGCCGGCCTCCACGACCGCCTGCTCGCGCAGCTCGACAGCCCGCACTGGGCCGAGGTCGCCGAGCGGTGCCTGGCGTGCACGAACTGCACGATGTCCTGCCCGACATGCTTCTGCACGAGCGCCAGTCAGCGCTCCGACCTCGACGGACACGCGGCGGTCACCGAGCGCCGGTGGGAGTCCTGCTTCACCAAGGGCTTCTCCGCCGTCGCGCTCGGCGGCAACTTCCGGCCCCGCGTCCAGGACCGCTACCGCCAGTGGCTCACGCACAAGTTCGCGACCTGGATCGACCAGTTCGGCACTTCCGGCTGCGTCGGCTGCGGCCGCTGCATCGCGTGGTGCCCGGCCGGCATCGACGTCCGCGAGGAGCTCGATCGCATCGCTCCGCCGGCGCACGTCGTCCCGGGCAACGGCCACGCCGCGGAGGGACAGACGCGGGCCACGCGGGTCTTCCGCGTGGAACAGGCGCGCCACGAAACCCACGACACGGTCACGCTGGCGCTCTCGCGTCCGGAGGGCATGGACTGGGCGAGCGAGCACGGCGAGTTCGTCATGGTCTCGGTGCCGGCTGTCGGGTCGGTCCCGATCTCGATCTCGCGCCGTCTCCCGACCGGCCTGGAGCTGACGATCCGGGCCGTGGGTCCCGCGAGCACCGTGCTCACCGGCCTCGAGCACGGGGCCGAGGTGGGGTTGTCGGCGCCCCTCGGGAGAGGCTGGCCGATCGAGGCGGCCGAGAGTCACGACGTCGTGATCGTCGGGGGCGGCATGGGTCTCCCGCCGCTGCGGCCCGTCATCGACGAGATCGTCGAGCACCGGGCGAAGTACGGCGAGGTGCACATCTACCACGGCGCACGGACCCCGGGCGACCTGTTGTACACGCAGGAGCTCGCCGCCTGGTCGGCTCGAGGCGATCTCGACGTCGGCGTGACGGTCGACCGGGCCGATCAGTACTGGCTCGGCCGGGTCGGGATCGTGACCCACCTCTTCGACCACGCGCGTTGGGACGGCTCGAAGGCGATCGCGTTCGTGTGCGGCCCGCAGCGCATGATCCAGGCGACGATCAACACGCTCGCATCACACGGCATCACGCCGGACCGGGTGTTCGTCTCGATGGAACGCCACATGGAATGCGGCGTCGGCCTCTGCGGGCACTGCCAGATGGGACCGTACTTCGTCTGCAAGGACGGCCCGGTCTTCTCGCTCGCGCAGCTCGGCGACGTGTTCGGACGGGAGGGCATCTGATGGCCCGGGCCACCAGCACCCCGCGCCCCCGCCTCGCCGTCGTCAAGCTCGCGTCGTGCGACGGCTGCCAGCTGATGCTGCTCGACCTCGAGGACCACCTGCTCGCGATCGCCGAGCGAGTCGACATCGTGGAGTTCCCGGAGGCGACGTCGCACCGCTCGAGCGGCCCCTACGACGTCGTGCTCGTGGAAGGCGCGGTCAGCACGCCCGAGCAGCTCGAGCAGATCCACGAGATCCGGCGCGAGGCGAAGCTGCTCGTGACGATCGGGGCGTGTGCCACGGCGGGTGGCATCCAGGCGATGCGGAACTGGCGCGACCACGACGCGTTCCGGGCCGCGGTCTACGCGCACCCCGAGTACATCGAGTCGCTCGCGACCGCGCGGCCGGTGGCCGACC
>JAKAAV010000064.1 GCA_021802185.1 Chloroflexota bacterium
CGGCGGAGCATCAGGACGCCGTGCCCGGCGGACGCAAGGCACCCCGCGAGCAGCGAGCCGACCGCCCCCGCGCCGACGACCGCGATCCGCATGCGCGGCGGTCAGCCGGCGACGTGCTTGTCGAACGCCGAGGATGCGTCGGCCGTCGCGAGCACGGCCTCGAGGTCGTCGCCCACGCTGGCCTGCACGGCCGCGAACACCGCCGCCTCGACGAGCGGGCCGCCGCTGATCCGGACGCGCGCCGCGAGCGCGGGATCGACCAAATTCTCGACCGCGAACCGGGACGCGTGCACCGCGCCGTTGAAGTCGACCAGGACGACGACACCCGCGCCGGCGTCGGCCCGGGCGATCGCATCGGCGATCCGGGTCGGATCCTCGCCGAGCGAGCCGTCGGCCGCTCCACCGGCCGCGATCACGCGGACGTCCGGCGCCTGCTCGCGCGCCATCTGCAGGGCCATCTCGACGAGCCCGTCCGCGACGGCCTTCGAGTGCGACGCGACGACGATGCCGACGAGCGGCCGGGATCCCGCGGCGGCCCACCGGCTCCCGGCCCCGGCGCTCTCCTCCGCGCCCGTCATCGGCGGGTCACGAGGATCGCGAGGAGCGCGAGCCCGTACACGAGCGTGAGCACCCAGACGGCCACGAGGACGCGGGTGACCGTCCGCTCCGCGCGCGCGCTCAGGCCGAAGTCGAAGATCACGGCGCGCAGGCCGAGGAGCCCGTGCCAGCTGACGACGATCAGGAAGAGCGTCTCGAGTGGCAGGATCACGGGGTTCGTGATGTAGTCGATGACCTGCTGGTAGTCGCGCAGGCCGCCCGTGACGACGAAGTGGTTCGCGATCATGTGGAGCGTCACGAGGAACAGCACGGCGATCCCGGTCACGGCCTGCCAGCCCCACCCCACGCCCGGCAGCGTGTCGCGCTCCTCCGGCGCCCAGCGCTCCGGCCGCTCGAGATACTCGGTCTGCAGGTCCTCGATCTGCCGAGCCATCACCTGGCCCCCGCGTCGCTGATGAAGCGGAGTGCGCCGATGACGAGAACGATCGCGCCGATCACGCCGAACGAGAGGAGGATCGCGCGCTGGCGGTCGACGACGAGGCCGAACCCGACGAGCGCGAGGCGGATGCCGTTGAGCCCGTGGATCAGGAGCCCGGCGAGCAGCACCACGTCGAGGATCAGGACGAGGGGGTTGAGGAAGAAGTTCTTCAGCAGCGAGTCCCACGCGGCGGGGCCGGCCGCAAGCTGCGACAGCACGACGAGGTGCAGGTACAGGTAGAACAGCACGCCGAGGCCCGTGATCCGGTTGAGGATGAACGCCATGCCGCCGAGCCGGCGGCCGCGGACGTCCACCCAGCCCATCACGCCGCGGCGGCGGTCCTCGCGGCGCACCGGTCGGTCGGCGCCGGCCACGCGTTCCGTCATCGTCGTGCTCCCTCGGGCTCCGGTGACGGCCTGCGCCATTCGCGCGCGAACAGCGAGCGCCGCAGCTGCATGATGTGCCCGGCCGGATCGACGTTCGACGGGCAGGCCTCGGTGCACTCGAACGCGAGGTGGCAGCGCCACGCGGCGTGCGGGTCGTCGGCCAGCCGCAGGATCGACGGCACGTCCACGCGACGCGGCTCCTGCCGGACGCGATCCATGGCGGCGAGGGCGGCCGGCCCGATGTACGTCGGGTCCGTGCCCGTGATCGGGCAGGCGGAGATGCAGATTCCGCACTCGATGCAGTCCTCGTACCGCTCCGGGTACGGGATCCCGGCCGCCGCGCGGGACCCCGGGACAAGCTCGCTCTCACGAACGAGCGGCCGCTCCGCGACGTCGAACCGCGCGTAGAAGGGCCCCATGTCGACGACCAGGTCGCTGATCACCGGCGCGTTGTCGAGCGGCTCCACGCGGACCTCGTCGGTCCCCAGCTCGCGCACGTTCGTGACGCAGGCCAGCACCTCCTGGTCGTTGACCTTCATGCCGCACGTTCCACAGGACGCGTGGAAGCACGAGTGGCGGAGCGTGAGCGTCGGGTCCTGGGAGCGGCGGATGGCGGTCAGGGCGTCCAGGACCGTCGTGCGCGGGCCGACGTCGACCGGGAACCGATCGTGGTGCGGCTCCTCGTCGCCCTGCTTGAACCGGTGGACGCGGAACGTGACGGATGTGTCGCTCATCGGCCTATGCAGCGTAGTAGGCGGTGTGGGGCAGGAGGACGGTCTGGCGCGTCAGGCACGGCATGTCGATCCCGAGCTTCCTGCACACGACGTCGGCGGTGGTCTCGGCCATCGCGCGGGCGGTGGTCGCCTTCCCCCCGGAGATCGTGACGAAGCCGTCGACCCCGTCGCGCTCCATGTGGTCGAAGCACTTGAACGTCCGGCTGAGCTCTCGCCCGGTGTCGGCGCCGCCGGGCCCGCCGATGAGCGGTCGTGCCGCGGACCACGCCTGGCGGAACGGGGCGCTCCGCACCGCGGGGATGATCTTCGATCCCTCGTCGTACATCTTCTGCACGTGGTCCTCGGGCACGCCGAGGTCGTCCGGGTCGTTCACGACCCACGAGCTCGTCCCGACGATCGACAGCGCCCGCTGGGGCACGACGATGTCCCCGTCGCCCGATTTGTGCATCCGGTTGACGACCATGTTGCAGAGGCGTCCGCGCAGCGCGAGCAGGACGCCGGGGGACGGCCGGATGGGGACGTCGACGCCCGCCATCGCCGCGATCTTCTCGGCCCACGGTCCGCCGGCGTTGACCACCAGGTCCGCGCCCACCTCGAAGTCGCGCTCGGTCCGGTGGTCGCGGCCGCGAACGCCCATCACGCAGGCGTTCCTGACGACCATCCCCGTGACCTCGCAGAACGGCTGGATCACGGCGCCGTGCGCCTTCGCGGTGGCGAACCAGCGGAGCGGCAGGCGCATCGCGTCGAAGGTCGCGTCGGGCACCTGGATCGCGCCCTTGAGGTCGGGGTTGAGGTTCGGCTCGAGGTGGAGTGCCTCGGCCGGGGAGAGCCATCGCGCGGGGATGCCGGTCTCGCCACACGCGGCGAACAGCTTCTCGCCGTACGCCATGTCCTCGTCGTCGATCCCGACGAAGAGCCCGTCGTTCTCCTCGAACGAACCGGGCGCGACGCGCCGCAGGAGCTGGTTCTCCTCGATGCATTCGATCGCCGACTCGGCGTCGTTGACGGCGTATCGTGCGCCGCTGTGAAGCAGGCCGTGGTGGCGGCCGGTCGTGCCCGAGGTGATCTCGCCACGCTCGACGAGCGTGACGCGGAGACCCCGGAGGACAAGGTCGAGGGCCAGGGCCGCTCCCGTCCCTCCCCCGCCGACGATGACGACGTGGGGAGCTGGTGAACGAAGTGGTGCGGTCATGTCTCTGGCTATCCGACCCGACCTCCGGGGTCCCGTCTCAGGCTGCGGAGACTACTCGACCCAGTCGAAGGTCCGCGTGACGGCCTTCTTCCAGAGCTTGTAGTCCTTCTGGCGAGTGGCCTCGTCCATCTTGGGCCGCCACTCCTTGTCCTTCGCCCAGTTCTGGCGCAGGTCTTCGACGGCGGCCCAGAAGCCGACCGCGAGGCCGGCCGCGTAGGCGGCGCCGAGGGCCGTCGTCTCTGCCACCTTCGGGCGGATGACCGGCACGCCCAGGACATCGGCCTGGAACTGCATGAGCAGGTCGTTGTAGACCATACCGCCGTCGACCTTGAGGGCCGTGAGCGGAACGCCGGAGTCGGCGTTCATCGCGTCGAGCACCTCGCGGGTCTGCCACGCGGTCGCCTCGAGGACGGCTCGCGCGATGTGGCCCTTGTTGACGTAGCGCGTGAGGCCGGCGATGACGCCACGCGCGTCGCTCTTCCAGTACGGGGCGAACAGGCCCGAGAACGCCGGCACGAAGTACACGCCGCCGTTGTCGTCGACCGTCTTCGCGAGCTCCTCGATCTCGGGCGAGGTCTTGATCATGCCGAGGTTGTCGCGCAGCCACTGCACGAGCGCCCCGGTGATCGCGATCGAGCCCTCGAGGGCGTACACGGCCGGCTCGTTGCCGATCTTGTAGCCCAGGGTCGTGAGCAGGCCGCTCTTCGATGGGACCGCCTTGGTGCCCGTGTTCAGGAGCATGAAGCAACCGGTGCCGTAGGTGTTCTTCGCCTCGCCGGCGGAGAAGCACGTCTGGCCGAAGAGGGCCGCCTGCTGGTCGCCCAGGTCGCCCGCGACCGGCACGCCGGCCAGGTCGCCGGTGGCCGTGCCGTACACCGCGCTCGAGGCCTTGATGGCCGGGAGCATCGAGCGCGGGATGCCCATCAGCTTCAGGATCTCGGGATCCCAGTCGAGGGTCTCGAGGTTCATCAGCATCGTGCGGCTGGCGTTCGAGACGTCCGTCACGTGGACGCCGCCAGCGGCGCCGCCGGTCAGGTTCCAGATGCACCAGGTGTCGATGTTGCCGAACAGCAGGTCGCCGGCCTCGGCCCTGGCGCGGGCACCCTCGACGTTGTCGAGGACCCACTTGACCTTCGGCCCGGAGAAGTAGGTCGCGAGCGGAAGGCCGACCTTCGCGCGGAGGCGATCCTGGCCGCCATCCTTGGCGAACTCGTTGATGATCACGTCCGTGCGCGTGTCCTGCCAGACGATCGCGTTGTAGACGGGCTTGCCGCTGCGGCGATCCCAGACGACCGTCGTCTCGCGCTGGTTCGTGATGCCCACGGCCGCGAGGTCGCTGGCCGCGATGCCGGCCTTGGAGAGCGCGCCGCGGATGACCTCGACGCTGCGCGTCCAGATCTCCATCGGATCGTGCTCGACCCATCCGGGCTTCGGGTAGATCTGCTCGTGTTCCTTCTGATCGATCGCCACCACGCCGCCCGCGTGGTCGAAGATCATGAAACGCGTGCTTGTCGTGCCCTGATCGAGGGCGCCGACGTACTTCGCCATGTGTCTCTCCCAGCTAGTTGAACAACATGCCGGCCCAGGCGCCGGCTACCCGGGGGCTTCGCCCGAGGCGGAGCCGGACCAGGTGTCCGCGGCAGCCTTGAGGAGGAGGTAGGACGAGGTGGCGCCAGGGTCCTGGTGCCCCGCGCTTCGCTCGCCGAGATAGCTCGCGCGGCCCTTCCTCGCCACGAGCGGCGTCGTCGCGAGCATCCCCTGCTCGGCGGCCTCCGCCATCCGGGCGAGGGCCTCCTCGAGCGATGCTCCCGATTCGGCCGCGGCGTGCAGGGCGTCCCGCGCGGGCAGCAGCGCGTCGAGCATGGTCTTGTCGCCGGCTTCTGCCTTGCCGAGCCGCTGGATCCCAGCGATCGCGGCATCGAGCGCCCTGTTCACGTCGTCGACCCCGATCGACTCGCGACCTGCCGTCGCCGTCCCGAATTGCAGGAAGAACGTCCCGTACAGCGGGCCGCTCGCCCCGCCGACGGTCGAGACCAGGGTCATCCCCACCGACTTGAAGGCCGCGCCGACGTCGCGTGCCGGGAGTCCCGGCAGCTTCGCGATGGCCGCCTGCATCCCACGGTCCATGTTGATGCCGTGGTCGGCATCACCGATCGCGGAGTCGAGTGCGGTGAGGTAGTCCTTCTGGGCCCTGATGGTTGCGGCGAACGTGTTGATCCAGGCGACGACGTCGTCGTAACTGATCGAAGTCGCCCCGCTCATCCGCCCGTGCACCTTCCCTTTCGTGCGAGGTGACCCTCCCCGAGCGTCGGGCCTGTCAGATCCCCCAGCGCAGCGCCGGGGTCTTCACCGGAGCGTCCCAGAACCGGGTGAGCTCGTCGTCCAGCCGGAGGAGCGTGATCGAGCAGCCGGCCATCTCGAGCGAGGTGATCCAGTTGCCGACAAAGCTCCGACCGATCGAGACGCCACGGCCCTTGAGGATCTGGGAGAGCTTGTTGAAGACGATGTAGAGCTCCATGAGCGGCGTGCCGCCCATGCCGTTGACGAACGCGAGCACGCTGTCGCCCTGCCTGAACGGCAGGTCGTCCAGGATCGGCATCGCGAGCATCTCGGTGATCTCGTCGGCGGTCGCGAGCTTCATGCGCGTCCGCCCCGGCTCCCCGTGGATGCCGATGCCGATCTCCATCTCGTCTTCGCCGAGCTCGAAGGTGGGCTTCCCGGCGGCCGGGACCGTGCAGCTCGTGAGGGCCATGCCCATCGAGCGCACATTGTCCTGCACCTTCTGGCACAGGGCGGTCACGGTCGCGAGATCCGCGCCGGCCTCCGCCGCCGCCCCGACGATCTTCTCGGCAAGGACGGTGCCGCCCACGCCGCGCCGGCCCGCCGTGTAGAGCGAGTCCTTGACGGCGACGTCGTCGGCGATGACGACCGAGCTGACCTCGATCCCCTCGGCCCGCGCCATCTCGGCGGCGAGCTCGAAGTTCATGATGTCGCCCGTGTAGTTCTTCACGATGTGGAGCACGCCGGCGCCGCCGTTCACGGCGGTCGTGGCGGCGAGCATCTGGTCCGGAACAGGCGACGTGAAGACCGCGCCGGGGCACGCGGCGTCGAGCATTCCCATGCCGACGTAGCCGCCGTGCATCGGCTCGTGTCCCGAGCCGCCTCCCGAGATCACGCCGACCTTGCCCTGCCGCGGCGCGTCGACACGAACGACGACGTTCGGTTCGATCACGCGGATCAGGTCGCCATGGGCGGCGACCATGCCGGCAAGCTCCTCGTCGACGGCGCTCTCGGGCGCGTTGATCAGCTTCTTCATCGGTTCTCCCGTCTGCTGGCGGTCTGGCCCATCGCGGGACCCGCCGTCGGCCATCAGACCGACGGCGGGAACGCGACTGGGGGTGCCGGCGTCAGCCGGCGCACACCGGGCGCAGGGTCCGATCCGCTACTTGAGGATGTAGTCCGTGAAGGCGATGGTGTAGACGGCGGCGGCGAGCGCGCCGCCGATCAGCGGCCCGACGACGGGAACCCAGGCATACGCCCAGTCCGAGGTGCCCTTGCCGGGGATCGGCAGGATGGCATGCGCGATGCGCGGCCCAAGGTCACGCGCCGGGTTGATCGCGTACCCGGTCGTGCCGCCGAGCGACAGGCCGATCGACCACACGAGGAGCGCGACCGGCAGCGCGCCGAGCGAGGCGAGGCCGGACGCATTGCCGTTGTGTCCGAATGCGAGCACGACGAACACCAGCACGAACGTGCCGATGATCTCGGAGATCGTGTTGAGCCCGTAGTTGCGGATGTTCGGCCCGGTGCTGAAGACGGCGAGCTTGAGGCCCTGGTCCTCGGTCGCCTTGAAGTGATCCCAGTAGTGGAGCGCGACGAGGCACGCGCCGATGAAGGCGCCGATCAGCTCGCCCGCCCAGTAGCCGGGAACCTCACCCCAGGTGATGCCGGCGCCGGCGTGCATCGCGCCCACCACGGCCAGGCCGAGCGTGACGGCCGGGTTGAGGTGCGCGCCGCTGATCGGCCCGGCGATGATGACGCCGCAGAAGACTGCGAGCGCCCATGCCGTGGTGATCACGATCCAGCCCGAGTTCTGGGCCTTCGACTTCGCGAGGAGCACGGCGGCGACGACGCCGTCGCCGAGCAGGATCAGCATCCCCGTGCCGAAGATCTCGGCGAGGAACTTCGCAGCTGTCATCCGGTGTGTACTCCCTCAAGAGGCGATACGGGTCCCCCCATGGTGCGCGACCGGGAGCCACGAAGCCAGAGGTGCGCTGGGCAGCGCTACCGGCGGACGGACGCTGGACCCCGGACGCGTCGTCGCGACTCGACTCCCCCTGGCACCCTCCTTTCCAGGTACGGCCGACCCCGCAGCCGTGGAGCGCGCGGGCACGCGGCCGGCCGGTGTTCGTTCGCGTGCCACTCTACGGCGCGAGGGGCCGGAAGAATCTCAAGACATCGTCGAAATCGCCGGAACGCGCCTTCCTGTATCGCGCGCACATCAAGCAGCCCGTGGCGGGCGCCCCAGGATGGCCGAACCGAGCGGGGCGGCGGGAGCCGAGCGGGGCGGCGGGAGCCGAGCGGGGCGGCGGGAGCCGAGCGGGGCGGCGGGAGCCGAGCGGGGCGGCGGGAGCGCGCACGGAAACCGGCCGGTGAACATCACCGGCCGGTTTCGCGAATCGCCGAGAATGCCGCGGCCGGGCGAGCCGCCGTGAGTTGCCTCAGCCCTGATTGCGACGCGACGCGTGGGGCACCGCGCGTGCCGCTTCGTTCAGGGCCGGCGATCGCCCGCCCAGTGCTGCTCGCCCGGGTTGTGCCCGAGACCCTGCGGCCCGGCCTCGCCTGGCGGCATCTTTCCGGGGACCTGCTCCGCGGTCGGGTCGGCGGGCTCGCCCGCCCACTCGTTCTTGTTCCACTGGTCGTCGGATGGCTCCGATGGCGCCTCGCCCGCCCACTCCCGGCGGTTCCAGCCCTGACCGGTCCCCGGAGCTCCGGTGCCCCGGGTCGACTCCGGCCCGGCGCCCATCGGCGTCGTCCTGCCTTCCGTCATCCCCTCGTCGGCGCCGGGCGGAGGCACCGCTCCCTGGGCCTCGATGATCCTCTCCTCGAAGATGACCTGCTCCGGCGCATCACCTCCAGGCCCGTGCGCGTCGGTGTCGCGCCCGTGATTTCGAGCGTCCCGCCGGTTGCCCTCGCCTCCGTTCAACGCGTCGGCTTCGCGCTTTGCATGCTGGTCCCGGTCATAAACGTCCACGGAGATCTCCTTCCCGCGTGCGCCGCACGCGATCCCGGACGCTAGACCGCAACCCCTCCGATCCGGTCGGCCCGGGACCAGCGGTCCATTGCAACGTTCGGTCAGTCTCCGCCGCCGCGCGTGCGCCCGTGGCGGCCGTCGCGGCCGCGCGCCGTCTCCGCGAGTGCCCGGATCAGCAGCGCGCAGGAGGCTGCCCCCGGATCGAGGTGCCCGGCGGAGCGTTCACCCAGGTAGCTCGCGCGTCCTCTGCGCGCGACGAGCGGACGCGTGGCTTCGAGGCCCTCCTCCGCGGCGTCGGCGGCACGGCGCAGCGCGTCCTGGAGCGCGGCCGAGCGACCAAGAGACTCGCGGATCGACTCTGCCGCGGGCACGAGAGCGTCGAGCATCGTCTTGTCGCCAGGCTGCGAGCGTCCGAGCGAGGC
>JAKAAV010000065.1:0-3679 GCA_021802185.1 Chloroflexota bacterium
GGCTTTCGGCGCGCCCGTCGACAGCGCCCGAAGCGCGCGTCCACACAGCGCCCGAAGCGCGCGTCCACACAGCGCCCGAAGCGCGCGTCCACACAGCGCCCGAAGCGCGCGTCCACACAGCGCCCGAAGCGCGCGTCCACACAGCGCCCGAAGCGCGCGTTGACCCGGAGCACGACGAGCGATATCATTCTTGGTCGCGCACTCCGGCAGCCGCCGGGCGCCTCCATGTGTCCGGCAGACGTCGGGCGCATTCATGTGTTCAGGGGACCCATGTACGCAGTCATCGAGACGGGCGGGAAGCAGTACCGCGTCGAGGTCGGGAGCGAGATCGAGGTCGAGTACCTCGAGGCCGAGCCCGGGCAGACGCTCGAGCTGGACCGTGTGCTGCTCGTGGCCGACGGAGACGACACGACAGTCGGCCGTCCGATCGTGGACGCGGCGCGCGTGAGCGCCAGCGTGGTCCGGCAGGACCGCGGCGACAAGGTGGTCGTCTTCAAGTACCGGCCCAAGGCGCGGAGCCGTGTGAAGCACGGGCACCGGCAGGAGCTGACGGTGCTCCGGGTGGCGGACATCGTGTACGGCGACAGGAGCGCGCGGCAGCAGGCCGAGCTCGCTCAGTCCGAGCGGGAACGCAGCGAGGCCGCCGCGGCCGAGGAGGCCGCGCAACGTGCCGCCGCCGACCGGGCGCTGGCTGACCAGCTCGCCCAGCGCAGGACCGCCGGTGAGAGCGCCGGCACGGAAGGTGCCGCTGGCGCGGAGAAGGCCGAAGCTCGATCGAAGGCCGAAGCCGGATCGACGGCCGAGGCGGGATCGAAGCCGGCGCGCGGGTCCGCCCGAACGTCGTCGGGCGCGAGCAAGCCGGCGTCGACGAGGGCACGCGCCCCGAGGACGCAGGCTCCGGCCCCGGAGGGCGAGTCGAAGTCCCGGTCACGCGGGACCGGCGGGACCAGGAAGGACTCCTAACCGATGGCACACAAGAAGGCAGGATCCAGCTCCAAGAACGGGCGCGACAGCGTCGGCCAGCGGCTGGGAGTCAAGGCCGGTGACGGGCAGCTCGTTCCCGCCGGCTCGATCATCGTCCGCCAGCGGGGCATGACGTTCCTCGCCGGCGAGGGCGCCGGGCTCGGGCGCGACTACACCGTCTTCGCGACGGTGACCGGCCGCGTCCGCTTCGAGCACGACACCCGCGACAAGAAGCGCATCCGCGTCGTGGCCGAGGCGGCACCCGCCCAGGCCTGACGCCAGTCGTCGGGACCACCGCCGGAACGTCCGGACGGAAGGCTCGACAGGAGTCGATCGTGAAGAACGGAATCCATCCCAAGTACTTTCAGGCCGAGGCGCACTGCGCGTCGTGTGGCCGGACGTTCACCGTGGGCTCCACGCGGCCCACGCTCCGCGTCGACGTCTGCGCCGAATGCCACCCGTTCTTCACGGGCAAGCAGACGATCGTGGACACCGCGGGCCAGGTCGAGCGGTTCCAGAAGCGCCTCGAGCGCTCGCTTCGCGCCTGACCTCGCTCCGACAACGCACCTGGCGGCGGGCCCTTCGGGGGTCCGCCGTTCTGTTTCGAGCGGCCGCGGCGCAGTGGCCGGGCCGCTGGTGACGCGCGCACGGCCGGTAGACTGAGGGTTCCGATGGCTCGCTTCAACTACGGCGGTCAGGCCCTCATCGAGGGTGTCCTCATGCGCGGTCGCGACGCGATCGCGGTCGCCGTTCGCCATCCGGACGGAGACGTCGTCTGGGAAGCGGAGCGCCTGTCGGACTCCCTCGTGCACCGCCATCGCGCCGCGAACTGGCCGTTCGTCCGCGGCCTCGTCGTGCTGTACGAGACGCTCGTCGTCGGGACGAAGTGGCTGACGCGCTCGGCGGCGATCTCCGCGGCGGGGGAGGGCGTCGAGCTCGGCGGCGGCGTCGTCGCGCTGACGCTCACGATCTCGCTGGCGTTCGGCATCGGCCTGTTCTTCGTGCTGCCCCTGCTGCTGAGCCAGGCCGCGTCCGTCGCGGCGCCGTCCGTCGGGAGCCTCGGCAAGAACCTCCTCGAGGGGCTCATCCGGCTCGTCGTGTTCGTGGGCTACCTGCTGCTGATCAGCCGCTCGGCCGAGATCGGGCGCGTGTTCCAGTACCACGGCGCCGAGCACATGTCGATCCACGCGCTCGAGCACGGCGACGCGCTGACGCCGGCCAACGTCCGCCGGTACCCCACCGCCCACCAGCGCTGCGGGACCGAGTTCCTGCTGGTCGTCGTGATCGTCAGCATTCTCGTCTTCAGCCTCCTGGCCGGCCAGGGGCTGATCGTCTCGATCATCGCGCGGCTGGCGCTCATCCCGGTCATCGTCGCCGTCAGCTACGAGGTGCTGCGCTGGGGCGCGAAGCACCGGTCGAACGCGGTCGTGCGCTGGATCTACATGCCGGGAATCTGGCTGCAGGCGATCACGACGCGGCAGCCCGACGACTCGATGATCGAGGTCGCGATCGTGTCGCTGCAGGAGGCGCTCTGGGCCGACGGCGAGGCGATCCCGGAGGGGAGCGTGTATCCGGCTCGCCGGACGATGGCCGAGGCCGGGGCGGAGACGCGGCGCGCTCGCGAGGCGGCGGAGCGGGAGGCGTCGCTCGACGCGGCGGGGGTGCCGGCGCTCGCTGAGGATCCGGACGAGGTGCGGGTGGGCGCGATCCCGGCCGCCGTGACAGCGACCGACTCCGATGAGCAACGGCCGCGACCCGCCGGACCGGCGGGCGGCCAGGTCGATCTCGGGGCGCCCGACAAGGAGCCGCTGGCGTGAGCGTCGACGATCGTCTCGCCGAGCTCGCGATGCAGGCGCAGCGGCTGCAGCAGGAGCTGACGCGCCCAGAAGTGGCGTCCGACCCGGACGCGCTGCGCCGGATCGGCAAGGAGCTCGCGCGCATCGAGCCGGCCGTCGGGGCGTGGGAGCGGCTGCAGGCGGTGCGCGGCGAGCTCGGGGACGCGCGGACCATGCGCGACGGAGACGCCGATCCCGACATGCGCGAGATGGCGCGCGACGAGGTGCACCGGCTCGAGGCCGAGGAGACGCGGCTGCTCGACGAGCTCAAGGTGCAGCTGCTGCCGCACGACCCACTCGACGAGCGCGACGTCATCGTCGAGATCCGCGCGGGGACCGGTGGCGAGGAGGCGGCGCTGTTCGCGGCCGAGCTGTTCCGGATGTACGTCCGCTACGCCGAGCGCCATCGCTGGTCGATCGAGGTCCTGACGACGAACGAGACGGGCATCGGCGGGCTGCGCGAGGTCATCTTCGAGGTCCACGGGGACGGGGCGTACAGCCGGCTCAAGTTCGAGGGCGGCGTGCATCGCGTGCAGCGCGTGCCGGAGACCGAATCGTCGGGCCGCATCCACACCTCGACGGCCACGGTGGCCGTCCTCCCCGAGGCGGACGAGGTCGACGTCGAGATCGACGAGCGCGACCTGCGCATCGACGTCTACCGCTCCACCGGCCCGGGCGGCCAGAGCGTCAACACGACCGACTCGGCCGTCCGGATCACGCACCTGCCGAGCGGCCTCGTGGTGGCCATCCAGGATGAGAAGAGCCAGCACAAGAACAAGGCCAAGGCGATGGCCGTGCTGCGCTCGCGGCTGCTCGAGCTCGAGCAGCGCAAGGCGCACGAGGCCGAGGCCGCGCAGCGCCGCAGCATGGTCGGGTCGGGC
>JAKAAV010000065.1:3689-9018 GCA_021802185.1 Chloroflexota bacterium
CGAGCGGTCCGAGAAGATCCGGACGTACAACTTCCCGCAGGACCGCGTGACCGACCACCGGATCGGGATGGACCTGCACAACCTGCCCAACGTGCTCGACGGCGACCTGGACCGCATGATCGACACCCTGATCGAGACCGACCAGGCGGAGCGGCTCGCGGATTTCGGCGAGGGCGATGGCGCCTGAGGCCGGCGCCACAGCGACGTCTCTCGGGACGGCCGTCGAGGCGGCGGTCGCGCGGCTCCGGGCGAGCGGTTCCGACACGGCGCGGCTCGACGCCGAGCTGCTCGTGGCGCACGTGCTCCGGGTCGACCGGACGACCGTCATCGCGCACCCCGAGGTGCCGCTCTCGCCTGACGTGGCTCGCGGGCTCGAGGAGGCGGTCGGCCGGCGGGAGCGAGGCGAACCGGTCGCGTACATCCGCGGCGTGAAGGAGTTCCACGGGCTCGCGTTCTCGGTGGATTCGCGCGCGCTGATCCCGCGGCCCGACACGGAGGTGCTCGTCGACCTCGGCGTCGCGCGCGTCGTCGACCGGATCCTGTCCGCCGGGCGATGCCGGGTCGTCGACGTCGGGACGGGGTCGGGCGCCGTGGCCGTCGCCGTCGCGGCCACGCTCCGGACGCGAGGCATGCTCCACGCGGCCGATCTCGTGGCGACCGACGTGTCGGCCGACGCGCTCGTGCTCGCGACGGAGAACGCGGTGGCGCACGGGCTGGCCGACACGATCCGGTTTGCGAGGGCCGACCTGCTCGAGGCGGACGAGGCGGGCGTCAGCGCGGCGGGTCACACGGGCGACCCCGGTTCGGCGCGTTCGGCACCCCCGCTCTCGGCGATCGACGTGCTGCTCGCGAATCTCCCGTACGTGCCATCCGCCGACGTGCCGCGGCTGCCCGTCGCGGCGAGCTTCGAGCCGCGCCGTGCGCTCGACGGCGGCCCCGACGGGCTCGACCTCGTGCGCCGGCTGCTCGCGCAGCTGCCCGCGGCGCTGACGCGCGGCGGCGTCGCGCTGCTCGAGATCGGCGCAGGCGAAGCGGACGCCGTCCGGACGGCGGTGGAGCGCGTGTTGCCGGGCTGGTCGGTCGAGTTCCACCGGGACCTGGCGGGGATCGACCGGGTCGCCGAGGTCCGGGCGCCGGGCGGTCGAACGGGCGAGATGGCCACCGGAGGCGGCGCATGAGCAGCGACCTTCGCATGAGCGGCGACCTGCCGGTCAGGCTGCTGGCCCTCGACCTCGACGGGACCTTGGTCGGGCGCGACCTCGTCATCCGTCCGCGGGTCGTGCGGGCCGTCAGGAGTGCGATCGAATCGGGCGTCGTCGTGACGATCGCGACGGGCCGGATGTACCGGAGCAGCCTCCCGTACGCGGAGTCGCTCGGGCTCGTCGCGCCGATCATCTGCTACCAGGGCGCGTACGTCCGGGATCTGCCGAAGGCGGACGGCTCGCCGGGTGAGGTGCTGCTTCACCGGACGATGCCCGGCTCGATCGCGATCGAGGCGATCCGGTGGGCGCGGGACCGGGGCTTCGATCCGCACGTGAACATCGACGACCGGCTCGTCATGCAGGCGGGCGAGACGACCGCCGAGGACTACGAGCGGCTGTCCGGGATCGGCGCCGAGTTCGTGCCCGACCTGCCGGCGGCGATCTCCGGGCCCGTCACGAAGGTGCTCGCCGTCGGGACCGCGCCCCTCCCCGAGGCGTGGCTGCCGGAGGCGCGGTCGGTGTTCGAGAACCGCGCGCAGGTGACGGTGTCGCATCCGCGCTACCTCGAGTGGAACGCGCCGGGGGTCACAAAGGGCGCCGCGGTCCGCTGGCTGGCGGAGCGTCTCGGGATCGCGCTGGCGCAGACGATGGCGATCGGCGACCAGTACAACGACGCCGAGATGCTCGCGGAGGTCGGTCACGGGGTCGCGATGGGCGATTCGCCGGAGCCGGTCCGGGCGGCGGCACGCCACGTGACCGCGCCGTTCGCGGAGGACGGGGCGGCGCTCGCGATCGAGTCGATCGTGCTGCGGCGGGAAGCCGCGTGAACGGATCCATGGGCGGCGCGCCCGACGAGGGTGGCGCGACTGCGCCGCGCGTCCTGCCCGCGGGCGATCCCGCGTCGATCGCCGAGGCCGTCTCCGCGCTCCGCGCCGGGCGGCTCGTCGCCGTCCCGACCGAGACCGTCTACGGCGTCGCGTGCCTGCTCGACGCCGCCGCCATCGAGCGCCTCCTCGACGCCAAGCGACGCCCGCCGAGCAAGGGCATCACGCTGCTCGTCGACGACGTCGCGCAGGCCGCGTCGCTGGCCGAGCTGCCGCCGGCCGCGCGGCGGCTGGCCGAGCGGCACTGGCCCGGGCCGCTGACGCTGGTGCTGCCCGTTCGCGGCAACGTGTCGCTGCCCGAGAGCCTGACCGGCGACACCGGCGCGATCGGATGCCGCGTCCCCGACCACGCCGCACCCCGCGCGCTGGCCCGCGCGCTCGGTCCGATCCCCCTGACCTCGGCGAACCTGTCGGGCGCCGCCGACGCGCGCGATGCCGCCGAGGTCGTGCGGCAGCTCGGGGCATCGATCGCGGTCATCCTCGACGACGGACCATCGCCGGGGGGCGTGCCGTCGACGGTCGTCAGGTTCCGCGACGCCGGCGGTCCGCCCGAGCTGCTCCGGCAGGGCGCGATCCCGTTCGACACGCTGCTCGAGGAGGGGCGCGGCTAGGAGCGCGGAATCGAGATGTTTGTCGCGACCCCGTGGCGGTTCGCGTCGTCGAGCGTGCGTGCGGGCGCGGGTACACTGGGGGCCACGACCGCACGGGTGAGGAACCGCACATGACCGTGACGACGAGCCCGCGGCTCGCGTGGGCGCCCCTCGCCGAGGTTGACCCCGAGCTGTGGCGCGCGATCGAGGGGGAGCGCGATCGCCAGACCTGGAAGCTCGAGCTGATCGCCAGCGAGAACTACGTCTTCCGCGCCGTGATGGAGGCGCAGGGGACCTGGCTCACCAACAAGTACGCCGAGGGCCTGCCGGGCAAGCGGTATTACGGCGGCTGCGAGTTCGTCGACGTGGCCGAGCGGCTCGCGCAGGAACGCGCGCTCGCGCTGTTCCCCGGCGCCGAGCACGTCAACGTCCAGCCGCACTCCGGCGCACAGGCGAACATGGCGGCCTACCTGTCGGTGCTCGACCGGGGCGACCGCATCATGGGCCTGTCGCTCGCGCACGGCGGACACCTGACCCACGGATCGCCGGTCAACTTCAGCGGGAAGTGGTTCGAGGTCCACAGCTACGGCGTCGAGCCCGAGACCGAGGTGCTCGACTACGACGCAGTCGAGCGGATGGCCCGGGAGGTGCGCCCGCGGATGCTGGTCGCCGGCGCCTCCGCGTACCCCCGCACGCTCGACTTCGAGCGTCTCGCCGCGATCGCGCACGGGGTGGGCGCGATCCTGTTCGTGGACATGGCCCACATCGCCGGACTCATCGCGGCGGGCCTTCACCCGTCGCCGTTCCCGCACGCCGACATCGTCACGACGACGACGCACAAGACCCTGCGGGGTCCGCGCGGCGGCCTCGTGTTCTGCCGCGAGGACCTGCCGCCGGAGCTCAAGGCGAACTACCCGGTGCTCGAGAAGACGACGCTCGGGGCGGCGATCGACAAGAGCGTGTTCCCGGGCGTCCAGGGCGGGCCGCTCATGCACGTGATCGCCGCGAAGGCCGTCGCGCTGCTGCTCGCCGGAACCCCCGAGTACCGCGAGGACCAGCGGCGCACGATCGACAACGCGCAGGTGCTGGCCGCCTCGCTGCGGGAGCGCGGCGCACGGCTCGTCTCCGGCGGCACCGACACCCACCTCATGCTCGTCGACGTCACGCCGCTCGGCGTCACCGGCCGTGAAGCCGAGGCGCTCCTCGACGCCGTGGGCATCACGGTGAACAAGAACGCGATCCCGTTCGACCGGAACAAGCCGAACATCGCGTCCGGGATCCGCGTCGGGACGCCCGCCGTGACCACCCGCGGGATGGGCGAGGCCGAGATGCGCCGGATCGGCGGCATGATCGTCGACGCCATCGAGGGGCGGGACGACGCCTCGGCGCGCGAGCGCGTCGCCGCCGGCGTGCACGAGATCTGCGCGCGGTTCCCGGTGCCGGGGCTGCCGCAGGCGTGATCCCCGAGGCCACGGAGGCGCTGCCGCTCGCGCTGGCCGGGCTCGTCCTGGCCGCGCTGGCCGCGTTCCTGCTGACGCCTGTCGCCGCGCGGGTCGCGGCCCGGGTCGGGGCGATCGACTGGCCCGGCGCTCGTCGCGTCCACGCGCAGGCCATGCCCCGCGGCGGTGGGCTGGCGATCGCCGTCGCGTTCCTCGTGGTCGGCGCCGGGATCCTGCTGTTCGAACGGGCCGAGGACATCGTCCCGCTCGCGTTGCGTCCCCCGCCGCAGGAGATCGCCGGCCTGTTCGTCGGGGCGGCGCTGGCGGCGCTGCTCGGCTTCGTCGACGACCGGCTCGACCTCCGCGCGCGCTGGCAGTTCCTCGCGCAGGCCATCCTCGCCGTCGTGGGGGTCGTGTCGGGCATGACGATCCGGCACGTCGCGAACCCGTTCGGCGGCGCGCCGATCGACCTGACCGGGATCTTCGGTCTCGCGTTCATCGCGTTCTGGATCGTCGGGATGATCAACGCGATCAACTGGATCGACGGCCTCGATGGGCTGAGCACCGGGATCGCGACGATCGCCGCCCTGACGCTGGGCGGCATCTCCCTGACGGTCACGCCGGCCCAGCCGATCGTCGCGGTGCTGTGCCTGACGTTCGCGGGCGCGCTGCTCGGGTTCCTGCCGTGGAACTTCCATCCGGCCCGGATCTTCGTGGGCACGAGCGGGGTGTTCCTGATCGGCTACCTGCTCGCCGTGCTTTCGCTCCTCGGCACCGCCAAGGTCGCGGTCGCACTGCTGGTGCTCGGCGTGCCGATCATCGACGCGTTCTGGATCATCGTCCGGCGCGTGGCGAACGGGTCGTCACCGTTCACTCCGGACCGCGGGCACTTCCACCACCGCCTGCTCGACCTGGGACTTGGCCACCGCGAGGCCGTCCTGCTGATCTACGGGATCTGCACGCTGCTGGCGGTCCTGTCGTTCCGGCTCTCCGGCACCGGCCAGCTCTACGCGTTCCTCGGCATCGTCATCGCGGGCGGCGTGATCCTCTGGCTGCTGACGACGCAGGCCGGCGACACCTCGGTCACGGGCCTCGACGCGAGCGCATATGACGGCGACGATCACCTGGGCGCGGCGCCGAACGACACGGGACCGCTTCCCGCGAACGACACGCGACGGCGCGAGGTGGCGGGGGACGCACCGCCTCGTGCTCGG
>JAKAAV010000066.1 GCA_021802185.1 Chloroflexota bacterium
GATCGTGCCTGCCGGGATCTCGAGCAGTGCGCCGCCCGTTGCGTGCCGCCACTGGCGCACGAGCAGGACGTCGTCGCCGTCGAGCGCGACGATCGCGACCGCGCCGGGGTGGAGGACGATCTCGCGCTGGTGGTCGTGCCCGTCGACGTCGCGGACGGTGTCGACCCGGAACGTCAGGTACGAGCCCTCGTACACGACGCGTTCGCGGACCGTCGTCTCGCGGAGCCGCCCGTCGCGAGCCTCGTCCGCCTCGTGTCCCGCCTCGCCGCGGCCCCATGGCGCGGCCCGGCGTGTCCCCTGATCGTCCGTCATCGGCCCGTAGTATAGGTTCGTGACGTACCACAGCCCCGGCGCCCTCCATATCCACTCCACCTTCAGCGACGGGTCCGGGGAGCTGGAGGAGATCACCCGAGACGCGCGGCGTGCCGGCCTCGAGTGGATCGGGATGACCGACCACAACACGCTGGCGCCGGCCTACCGGGGGTTCGAGGGGATCCACGACGGCGTCGTCGTCGTCGTCGGCTACGAGTGGACGCCCGAGCGCGGCGACCACATGCTCGTCTACGGCGAGGAGGCGGCGCTCGGCGACGCCCCGCTGGACCCGACGCTGTCGCCGGCCGAGGCGATCCGGATCCTCGACGCGCGGGCGGCCCTCACGCACGTCGCGCATCCGGACGAGCGGCGCGGGGTCGCGATCCCGTCGCTCGAGCCCTTCCCGTGGCGGGATTGGTCCGTGCGGGGGATGGGCGGCATCGAGCTGTGGAACTACATGAGCGAGTGGGCCGAGCGGCTCACGCGGCGCAACCGCCTCCTCCACGTGCTGCTGCCTGGGACGGGACTCCAGGGGCCCACGGAACGCGTCCTGCGGTGGTGGGACGAATTGAACGTGCCGGTCCCGCCTGTGGCCGCTCGCCGGACGTCCCGGCGTTCTCGCGGTTCGAGCGCGACCGCGCCCATCCGGTTCGCCGGCGGCGATCGTCT
Organism: Chloroflexota bacterium; assembly: GCA_021802185.1. Classification (GTDB taxonomy): domain Bacteria; phylum Chloroflexota; class Limnocylindria; order Limnocylindrales; family CSP1-4; genus JAJYNJ01. The sequence continues at coordinate 982 of JAKAAV010000066.1, forward strand.
CACCGTCGGCGTGAGCGGAACCGACGCGCACGCGTTCAAGGTGCCGGCGTTCGGTCGCACGATCACGATCTTCCCGTACCGGCAGGTGTTCCAGACCTTCACGAACTACCTCCGCCTTGCCGAGCCGCTGCCGGCCGAGATCGCTCCCGCGCGGCGGATGATCCTGTCCGCCATCGCCGAGGGACGGCTCTACTTCGCGAACCGGCGGTTGGGAGACGCGCGCGGGCTCGACCTCGTCGCGATCGCGCCCGATGGGCGAGTGGCCGGGCCCGGGGAAGCGCTGCCCTGGTGCCCTGGGACCGAGCTCCGCGCCTCCTCGCCGCTGCGCGCCGCGCTGACCCTGCTCCGAGACGGCGCGGTCGTCGCGCGCGGCAGGGGATCCGTCGCGGTTGCGGCGGAGGGCCCGGGGGCGTACCGGCTCGAGGCGCGCCGCTTCGGCGAGCCGTGGGCGTACACGAACCCGGTCGTGCTCGCGCCGAGCGGCGAGTAGCAGGACTCGTCCCGGTTCCGGCCAACGCCGCCGTCCCCGCCGGTCCCGTGGCCGTCGTAGCATGCGGGCAACTCGCGCGCCCGGACCCGGCATCCTTCGGGCGACCAGGAGGGGCACCAGCTCGTGCCGAACACCGCACCTGCGCACGCCGAACGCCTCTCGGACTCTCCGCGCGCCTTCGCCGGCAGCCGCGCCGTGCGCGACCCGTCCAGGTGAGCCCGCGCCGGGCGCCATCGGGATTCCCCGCGGCCGAGACCGTCTCGGAGATCGTGGCGGGGCTCCGGCGCGACCTGGCCGCGGACGATGGGGTCGCGGTGTACCTGGACGACACCCGCGGCGCGCTCCGCATCGCGTTCGCCGACGGACCGGTCGCCCGCCGTCTCGAGCCGAGGGGTACGCGCCGGCTCGGCCTCGATCTCCCGTTCCACGTCGAGCGAACAGGCGCGCCCGGTGCGACCCTGCTCGTCGCGGTCCCGGACGTCGACGGCGGCTTTGTATATATCGCCCGACACAGCAAGCGTGCTTTCACCGACGACGACCGCGCCGTCGCCACGGTCTACGCGCGCCGGCTCGCCGAGCGGCTCGCGGCCGTCCGGCGCGACGAGGTCACGTCGCACTCCGTCCGACAGCTCGAAGCGGTCCAGCGGATCGCCGCGCGTCTCACCCGGCTCGCCTCCGTCGAGCAGATCGGGCAGGCCATCGCGGTCGAGACCCGGAAGGTCATCGAGTACCACAACTGCCGGGTGTACGTCGTCGACGAGAACGGCGTCGACGTGAACGCCGTGGCGGTCCGCGGCGAGATCAGCGAGTACGAGGGCGAGACGCTCCAGGCGCTCCGGGTCCGGGTGGGGGAGGGCCTGACGGGGCTCGTCGCCCTCCGGGGCCGGCCGCTCGTCGTCCCGAACGCCGCCGCCGACCCGCGATCGCTCCAGGTGCCGGGGACGCCCGCGATCGACGAGTCGATGCTGCTGATGCCGCTGATCTTCGAGCGCCGCGTCACGGGGGTCATCGTGCTCTCGAAGCTCGGACTCGACCAGTTCGGGAAGGATGACGTCCGTCTCCTCGGCATCCTCGCCGACCAGGCCGCGGTCGCGATCGCGAACGCCCGGCTGCTCGAAAGCCGCGACCGCGCGCTCGACGAGCTGCGGGCGCTTCTCGAGATCAGCCGGAGCGGCAGCGAGGACCACGACGAGCGATCGCTTGCGGAGATCCTGGCGCGCCGGATCGCCGATGGCGCGCGTGTCGAGGCGTGCTCCGTGCTGCGGTGGGTCGAGGGTTCCAGTGGCCTCGAGGTGATCGGGCACACGGGGCCGGGACCGGCGATCGCGACGTACGAGCTCGCGGAGCGGCCGGCGATGCGGCGCGTGCTCCGGGAGCTGTCGACGGTGGTCGTCCAGGCGTCGGACCCGCTCGAGGAGCCGGAGGAACAGGCGACGATGCGCGAGCGTGGCGACCGGACGCTGCTGCTGCTGCCGATGGCGGCGGGCGGCGAGGTCGTCGGGCTCGTCGAGCTCTCGGTCCGGAGCGCCGAGCGGCGGTTCTCGGAGGCGGACCTCGAGTACTGTCGCGCGCTGGCCAGCCACGCGGCGGCCGTGCTCGAGAACATCTCGCTGCTGCAGCGGCTGCGCCGCGCGGCGGACCTGGACCAGCTGACGGGGCTCGCCAACCATCGCCAGCTCCAGGACCGTCTCGTCCAGGAGGTCGCGCGCTCCTCGCGCAGCGGACGGCCGCTCGGGGTGCTGATGATCGATCTCGACGGCTTCAAGGACGTGAACGACCAGCACGGCCACGCGGCCGGGGACGAGGTCCTCCGCGAGGTCGGCGTTTCCCTGCGGCAGGCGGTGCGCTCGCACGACCTGGTCGCCCGGTACGGCGGTGACGAGTTCGTGGTCCTCATGCCCGACACGGGCGCGCAGGAGGCACGCGCCGCCGGCGAGCGGCTGCTCGATGCGCTTCGGAGGCAGCCGCACGTCATGAGCGACGGCTCCCGGGTGGAGGTCGGGGCGAGCATCGGGTATGCGGTCTACCCGGAGGACGGCGTGACGCCCGGCATGCTGCTCTCGGCGGCCGATCGGGGGATGTACGGCGTCAAGCGGCGTGGAGGCGGACGAGTGCGGCACACGCCGCGCGAGGCGGTACGGGCAGCCTCGGAGGCGCCTCGTCCGACCGATGGTGTGGCGCGCGCGGAGGGCGAAGCGCCGACGTGATCGGCTATACTCCGCGGGTTGCCGGTCCGGCGTAGCTCAGTCGGTAGAGCGGGCGGCTGTTAACCGCTTGGTCGTAGGTTCGAGTCCTACCGCCGGAGCCATTTTCCCGATCAGATCTCGCCCGCCGAGATCGGCCGTGGCCCCCGAGAATGGTGCTCCGGGGATATCCGTGACTCACACCGTGACTCACACGCGGCGGCCCAGCGACACGCGATCTGGCCACGCCTCGCGGTCGCCCGTAGCCCACGGGGTCAAACTGGCCGGCTGACCTGGCCTGCTGCGTTGAGGTTGGGTCCGGTCGAGGTCTCGTGCGCCCTCGCGCGGCAGCCGCACCAGCGTCCCGCCAGCCCGATCCGCGACCGCGAACCTGACTCCCGGGTCGACTGGAGGGGCCCAGCCGATCAGTGCCAGCGGTGCTGGTTCGAGCGGCCGCCCGTCTTCGGTCGTGGCGCCCACCACAGTCAACAGGCCCCCACTCACCGCGGAGCGGGGGCCTGTCCGAGGTCTGGCACGAAACGACGACGTGGGGTCGGCGCCGTGGAGTCCCTCTACTTGAACGAGAAGGTCGCGGTGTGGGCGGAGCCGTCGTTCAGCATGACCACCAGCTGCCCGCACGTCCCTGACCGCGCCTTATCTGTCTTCCAGACGTGGGTGTACTGGCCGCTGGTCGGGTCGTAGCTCAGGCTGCTGCTCCCGGCCGTGACCGTGGCGATCGTATCGCCTGACGTGCCGGACGTGTCGCAGTCCATCGGCTGCATCAGGGGATAGCCGGCCGCGAAGATGTCGAGCCCCCTGGTCACTGCCCAAGCTGAACTTCACCGGTACGGCCGAGCCAGCCTTCACGGTGTTCGAGGCCGAGTTGTCGATCGGTGAGAAGAACCCGCTGAACGTGTACGGAACGATCCAGAGTGGCGACACTCGTCGCGTGAGGATCGCCATCGTCAGCGACACGTACGTGCCGCTCGTCAGTGGGTCCGGCCACCTGCCCTCGCGTTCTCGCCGAGCACCGAACCCACCGACCCAGCCTCGAGCACCCGTCGTCCTCATGCGGCGACAGCGCCGAAGAGCCGCACGCGCTCGGGGGAGGCGTGCCCGACCCCGACGCGGAACGCCGCGCGGAGGGACGCATCTCCCTCCCGAGCAGGCAACTTCTCCCGGAGATACAGCGACGGGGCGTTGCCGTCTCAGGGTGCCGAAAGTCGGCGACGAGCACCGCGCGCTCCAGGGCGAAGTGCGCGACGCGCACATGACGGACCGTCATGACACGGCGAGCCGGGGACGAAACACTGGCACCGGCCGACGTGGCGGGCCAACCACACGGTTGGTCGAGGCACGACTTCCTGGCGGTCCGCCGAGCTCGGGGCGAGGAACACAGGATCCGATGCTGAGAACGCGCGATGACCGATGACGCGGCTCGCGTTCGCCGCCCGCGCGGTCGTGCCGCTCGGACGTGACGCCGCTGCCAGGCATGGTGGAGGGATGGTTGGTGAAGATCCGTAACGCGAAGCCCGAGGAGCTGCAGCGACCGGCTCAGGCCAAGGACCTGTCGCGCCGGCAGAAGGCCGCGCAGGAACGGGAGACCAAGTTCCGCAAGCTGCTCGAGGATCTCAGCGATCCGGCGCAGATCAAGGCCATCGAGCCCGAGAAGGGCGAGAAGCTGGGCACTCTGCGGGCGTCCCTCACGAAGGTGCTCCAGGGTGACTACCGCGGGGCACACATGGCCGTGAAGCGCGGAGTCATGTATGTCTCGCTCGGCGCCATCCCGGGGGCGCGCCGCTCTGGCGGTCCACGGGAGTAGCGCACCGCTCACCACTCACATGGACCACGAGTTCGGCCCCTGGCCCCTCACTGTTGCCCCTGACGGCCACCCACCCGGCGGTCAGCAGGAGCAGGCTCAGCGCAGCTGTCCCCCCGCAGCTCGCGATCGGCGCCAATGTCGCGTCGCTGGGCAGCGGAGGCTGACGTAGAACTCCGATCAGGCGCCCCGAGGCCCGGGCGAGGGCGAGGGCGAGCCGAAGCGCCTCGCGGATGGCGGGCGCGCGCCATCCGGGGGCGCGTCGCATGAATCATGGTGCGGTTGTCGAGGGTGAGTTCATCCAAAGAGGACGCTCGGGTTGTGGCTGATCCACGTCCCCCCGTCTTGCGCGACCTGACGAGCGCTGGCTCGGCCCGCGTCGCGGCGACGTTCTTTGGCCTCGGTTCACTCGTCTTCGGATTGCTCCTGGCCTACCTGGCCATCGTCCTCATCGACTCGTTCAGCACGATCTGCCTCATCTTCTTCCTGGCCTGGCTGCTCGCCTTCGTCGTCTCCCCGCTCGTCGACGTCATCGCCCGCCGGCTTCCGATCGGCGGCCGCATCGCGGCGATCGCGCTGGTGTACCTCGTGATCACCGCCGGGATCGTCGCGCTCGTGATCGGGATCGCCTCGATTGGCGCCGCAGAGGTGACTGACTTCCTCGGGCGCACGGCCGAGACGACCGCCCGCGTGAACGCCACGCTCGCGACTGTCCAGTCCACCCTCCGGATCGATCCTGCGGTGCTCAACCTGCCGGCCCTCTTCCAGCGGGCCGCGACGACGGTCATCCCGCAGGTCACGGCTTCGTTCGCCGGCCAGATCCAGTCGATCGCCGGGGCGACCATCGCGGTGCTCGGGAACCTGTTCATCGTCGTCATCCTCTCGCTCTACATGGTCGCCGGCAGCCGGGGAATCCTCGACAAGGTCAACCGGATCGTGCCGAACCGGTACACCGGCGAGCTCGAGCTGATCGAACGAACGGTCTCGCACGCCTTTGGCGGGTTCCTGCGCACCCAGGTCATTCTGGTCGTGGTCCAGATCGTCCTGACGATCTCCGTGGGACTCATCTTCGGGTTGCCGTACCTGTTCCTGACGGGGATCGTCTCGGCGCTCGCGATGTTCATCCCGTTCTTCGGACCGCCGATCGCCCTCTTCCCGCCGATCCTCATGGCTGCCCTGTTCCGCCCCGGAGTGCTCATCCCAGTCGCGCTCATCCTCTTCGGGGTCCAGACGGTCCTCGTGAATGTCGGCCAGCCGCGGCTCATGCGCCACAGCATCGGCCTGCACCCGATCCTCGTCCTCCTCGCCCTGCTCGTCGGCGCCCAGGTCGCGGGCCTCTGGGGCGCGATCTTCGGGATCCCGATCGTTGCCGTCGGGGCGATCCTCGTGGGCTACTTCATCGACCTCCGGGCGGTCGCCGAGGTCGAGGGAGTGGATGTCGAGACGGTCGCCGCCGAGCTGCTCGCCACGGACCCGGGTATGAGCCCTGAGCAGGTCGTGGCCATTGCCGCCGATCGAGCCGAGGCCGCCCAGGCCGCGAGGAGCGATGGAGCGACCACGTGATGGGTGGGCGCCCTGGGTCCGAGCCATCCCACCCGACAGGGGTTGAGGCAAGCCGCCAACGTCAGCCTGGGTTCGCCCCACTGGTCGAGCCGGCGCCGGGCACGATCGGCGTCCTCCGCAACCGTCGCTTCCTGTCGCTGTGGCTGGCCCAGCTCGCCACCCAGATCGGCGGGAACATGGTCCTGTACGGGCTCACCGTGCTGGTGTTCACCGAGACTCGCCTGACCTCGGCCACCAGCCTGCTGATCCTGACGTTCCTGGTCCCGGGTGTCATCTTCGGGGCGGTGGCGGGGGTCCTGGTCGACCGGTTCGACCGTCGCACGATCCTCATCCTCACCAACATCCTGCGCGGGCTCGCCCTTCTCGCGATGGTGCTGGTGAGCTCGAACGTGCTCCTCGTGTACCTGCTGAACATCGTCGTCTCCACGGTCACGACGTTCTTTGCGCCCGCCGAGGCCGCCATGATTCCCGAGCTCGTCGAGCGGGACCAGCTCCTCCAGGCGAACACGCTGTTCATGATCACGCTGAACGGCTCGATCGCCCTCGGGTTCGCCCTCCTTGGCCCGGTCCTGGTCAGCCTCGCCGGCGCCCCCTTGCTGATCGCCATCGTTGGCGGGCTGTACCTCGTGGCCGCAGTCCTGACCATGACCCTGCCGGCCTCACCGGCCGGGCGCAGCGCCGCAGGCGCCGTCGGCGGCGCCGGGACCGCCGTGGCTCAGACGTTCTCGCAACTCCGCGAGGGCCTCGACTACATCCGCAGCAACCCGGGCATCCGCTGGTCTCTCGCCTACCTCACGGTTGCCGCATCGCTCATCGGCGTCCTCGGCGCACTCGGCCCCTCCTTCGCCACCTCCGTGCTCGGGCTCAGCGCGACCGACTTCGTGGTGGTGGTCCTGCCCCTCGGCATCGGCGTCGTGATCGGCATCCTCGCCCTCAACGTCTACGGCAAGTACCTGCCGCGGCAACGCGTCATCGACGGCGGCCTGCTGACGCTGGCCCTCTCGCTGGCCGTCATCGCCAGCGCGGCACCCCTCGCGCGCCTCCTGCAGCACGCCACGATCACCGCCTCGCCGCAGCTCGGCTCGATGATCTCGGTCCTCTCGATCGTGGTGGCTGTCGCCGTGGTCGCCGGCGTGGCCTATGCCTTCGTCGGCATCCCGTCGCAGACGCGGCTCCAGGAGGAGATCCCGGCCGATGTGCGGGGCCGGGTCTTCGGCGTGCTCAACACCCTGGTCAGCATCGCCAGCTTCCTGCCGATCATCCTCGTCGGACCGCTGGCGGACCTCATCGGCACCGCCGCGGTCATGCTGCTCGCGGCGGGCGCAGTCGGCATCACGGGGATCGTGTCACTCATCAGGGTGTGGCCAACCGATCGCGTGTCGGCGGTCCCCAAACGCCTGATCGCTCCCGTCGCGCCATTAGCAGTTCACAAGGTGCTGGTCTCCCTGGAGCCGGAGCCCGAGAAGATCGAGTCAGCGACACGCGAGTAGGCGGCCCCGCTGCACATCGCGATGCGCCCTGGCGGGCACAGCACGATGCTCAGGCCGCCACTCGTCCGACGTATGTCAGCCCTGTTACGCCGCCGTGCCGCCCGACGTCTGTGGTCGTCGCAGGATCAGCGCTCCCGGCGGCGCGCACGGCTCGGCATCCGCATCCGGGCAGGACGGCGTCGTGCGCCCGTTCGGCGCTGCCTCGCTCGGTGACTGCTCCGCGATTGGGACGCCGTCGGGGAGGCGGCCTCGGGGCGAGTCTCAGCGGTCCGCGGCTCCTCGAGGAGCTCGGCAAACAACGCGCGGTAGGCGACCACGGCCTGCCGGAGATCCTCCGTGCTGACCTGGCTCCGGGCGTGGCGGAGCGCGATCGCGCGAGCGGCGCGGTCATGCT
>JAKAAV010000067.1 GCA_021802185.1 Chloroflexota bacterium
CGTGGGCTGCGGACCGATCGTGCGCCTCGATGCCGTCCCGGCGGTCAGCCCGTGTCTATGCCTCCGCGAGCGGTGGCACCTCGTGCCCGCTCGCGCCTCCCGGGCTCGATATCCGCCGCCTCACCCCGACCTTGCCGCCCTCGACGAGCGAGTAGACGACGGGTACGACGATCAGGGTCAGGAACGTCGAGGAGAACAGGCCCCCGATCACGACCGTCGCGAGCTCCGAGGCGATGATCTCGCCCTCTGACAGGCCGAGCCCGAGCGGGATCAGCGCCAGGATCGTTGCGATCGCCGTCATGAGAATCGGGCGGACGCGGGTCCGACCGCCCTCGATGAGCGCCTCGTAGACCGGGAGTCCCCGCCGCCGGTGCTGCTCGACGAGGTCGAGGAGCACGATCGCGTTCGTCACGACGATCCCGATCAGCATGAGGAACCCGATGAGCGCGCTGACCCCGAGCGCCCGTCCGGTCAGGAACAGCGCCGGGAACGCGCCGACGGTGGCCAGCGGCAGGCTGAACATGATCACGAACGGGTCGATGAGCGAGTCGAAGACCAGCACCATGACGATGTAGACGAGCAGGATCGCGACCGCCATCGCCGCGAACAGCCCGCTGAACGCGGTGTTCATCTGCTCGGTGACGCCGCCGAGCGTGACCGTGACGCCTGCGAGCTGTCCGGCCGCCTCGAGCGAGTCGATCTGCTTCTGGACCTCGCGCGAGATCGCGCCGGTGTCCTGGCTCGTCGTGTCCGCACTGATCGTCGAGGCGGGAGCCTGGTCGACGCGCGTGATGCGGGCCTGCGTCTGGACCTGCTGGACCGTCGCGATCGACCCGAGCGGCACGCCGGTCTGCCCGACGGGCATCTGCGCCAGCGCGGCGACGGAGTTCAGGCCGGCCGGCTGGACCTGCAGGAACAGCTCGGCGGGACCGGACGGCAGGGCGATCGTCGTGAGCGACTGCCCGGCGAGCGCGGCGTGGATCTGCGACTGGACCTGCGCCGTGGACGTGCCCGCGAGGAGTGCCGTGTTCGGGTCGACGCTGACCTGGACCTCCGGTGTCTGCGAGGCGAGGTCCGACGTCACGTTGAGGAGCTGCGGCATCGTCCTCAGCGCGCCGAGGACGCGCGACGTGGCGGTCGCGACCCTGGCGGCATCCGCGCCGCTCACGACGATGCTCAGCGAGCTGCTCCCGGTCATGCTCTGCTGCGAGACCTGGACCTGCCAGCCGGGTTGCTGGAGCGCGGCAAGCTGCGCCGCGAGCTTCGCCTGCTCGGCGTCGAGGTTGGCGTTCGGGTCGAGCTTGGCGACGACGGTCGCCGAGTTGCTCGCCCGGCCCGTGAAGGCCGCCGACAGCGTGCCGACGCCCGTGTCGCCGTCGCCCGGGACGGTGGCTTCGGTGAGCGTCACCTCGGAGTTCTGGAGGAGGCGGTGCTCGATTGCCTGGGCCTGCTGCAGCACGAGGGCGGAGGGCGTGCCGCTGGGCGGCGACACGCTGACCTGCAGGTACTTCTGGGATCCCGCGTTGAGGAACTGGGTCGGGATGTGCGGGATGAGCAGCGCGGTGCCGGCGACGAGCACCGCCGCGATCCCGATCACGCCCCAGCGCGTCGCCCGGCTGTGCAGGGCGGCGCGGAGGATCGGCGTGTAGAGCCGCTGCACGAGCGTCTCGCGATGTCGCGGCCCCGCGTCGGGGTTGAGCTTCACCCGGTCGACGAGGAGCGACGCGAGCACGGGCACCACCGTCAGCGCGCACACGAGCGAGGAGAGCAGGGCGAACGTGACGGTGAGCGCGAACGGCAGGAAGAACTGGCTGACGAGGCCGCCCACGAAGCCGAGCGGGAGGAAGACCGCGACCGTCGTCAGCGTCGAGCTCGTGATCGCACTCGCCACCTCGCGCGTGCCCGAGATCACCGCCTCGCGCATCGGATCGCCGCGACCGCGATGCCGGTAGATGTTCTCGAGCACGACGATCGCGTCGTCGACGACCCGGCCGACGGCGACCGCGAGCCCGCCGAGCGTCATGATGTTGATGGTGACCCCGGCGAGGAGCATGAGCGTGAGCGCGGCCATGATCGAGAGCGGGATGCTGACCGCCGCGACCAGCGTCGACCGGATGCTGAAGAGGAACATGAAGATGACGACGACCGCGAAGAGCGCGCCGAGGCCCCCTTCGCGCACGAGGGAGTCACGCGACTCGGTGATGTAGCTCGACAGGTCCTGGACCGTCTCGACCGTGAACGCGTTGCCGTTCTGCGTCCGCAGCTGCGACAGCCGGCCCTCGACCGCCTTGACGACGTTGACCGTGTTCGCGTCGGATGTCTTCGAGATCGTCACGACGAGCGCCGGCTTCCCGCTCAGCTCCGCGTAGCCGGTGGGCTGCACGTCGACGAGCTTGACGGTGCCGAGGTCACCGAGCGTCACGGGTGTCGGCGTCGGAACCTGACCGGCCAGCCCCGACTGCGCCGCGGCCGTTCCGGCGGAGGCGGCGGGCGACCCCGCGACGCCGACGACGAGCGACCGGATCTCGTCGACCGACGCGAACCGGTGCTCCGCGGACACCGGGATCGAGACGTCCCCGACCGGCAGAGAACCGGCCGGCAGCACGAGGTTGTTCGCCTGCAGGACGCCCTGGATCTGCGACAGCGTGATCCGCGCCGCGGCGAGCTTCGTGGGGTCGAGCGCGATGAGGACGCGCTGCTGCAGCGCGCCGCTCAGGTCGACCTTCGCGACGCCGTCGACGCCCTGGAGGGCGGGCACGATCGTGCCGGTCGCCAGCGCGTTGAGCTGTGCCTGGGAGGTCGAGCCCGACGCCTGGAGCGAGACGACGAGCGGCGGCAGCGCGTTGATGTCGAGCGACTGGATCTGCGGCGTGGAACCCGACGGAAGCTGCACGGCGTCCACTGCCTGCGTCATCGCGTCCTGCGTCGCCTTGACGTCGGTGCCGTACGTGAACTGCGCGACGACGATCGAGATGCTGTTGACCGAACTCGAGTTGACGTGCTCGAGCCGCGGGAGGCTGCCGACGGCCCGTTCGATCGGCTCCGTCACCTGCGTCGAGACGTCCCGCGCGCTCGCACCGGGGACGGGTGTCACCGCGATGACATACGGGAGCGCGATGTCGGGCAGCAGCTCCTGGTTCAGCTGGCCCCACGAGAAGATGCCGGCCAGGAAGAGGCCGATCGCCAGGAGCAGCGTGACGCTGCGCTTCCCGACGGCCAGCTGGGTGAGTCGGATCACGAAGGGTTCCTCCGGTGGCCGGGTGTGCGACGCACGAGATTCAGGGCGCCCGGGCATGCGAGGGGGTGGGGATCGGGAGGTCGGGACGCGCAACGGCGTCCGTCATCGACGCGCGCCGGCGTGCCTCGTGCAGGGTTCGGGTCGGGTTCGACGTGATGGCCCGCGCGGGTCGGGATCGTCGATGCGACGCGGTGGGATGCGATCGACCCGACACCGCGGGGGTGCGAGGGCTCCTTCGCGCGGAGTTAACAGTCAGCCCGACGTGAGGCGTCGGCTGGCCGTAGGATATCAGCCCGGCAGAGCCAGAGCAGGGAGCCAGAGCAGGGAGCGCATGAAGCCGCGGACCGTATTCCTCGGGGCGATGCCCGGCCGTACGACGCGCTGCGCCGGCAGCGGATGAGCGCCGCACAGCACGTGGACGATCCCCTCGCGCTCCCTGCAGGCGAACTCGCGGCCGCGGTGGCGCGCGGCGATGTCACGGCCGGGCGCGTCGTCGACGCGTCGCTCGCCCGTATCGAATCGCGGGCCGCGGGCCATGCGTTCATCTCGATGTCCGCCGACCGGGCCCGAAAGCGGGCGGAGCGCCTTGACGCGTCGAGAGGGGGACCGGCCACGAGCGTGGACGCGGGGGCCGGAGGACGTCGCACTGCACGCCGCGTTCCCGCCGCCACCGATGGGCTCCGCCCGCCGGCCGGGGTGCCGCTGGCCGGGCAGCCGCTCGCCGGCGTGCCGCTCGCGGTGAAGGACCTGTTCGACGTCGCGGCGCTCGTGACCACGGCCGGCTCGTCGTTCCTCGATCGGACGGCAACTCGCACGGCGCCCGTCGTCCGGCGCCTCGAGGAGGCGGGGGCCGTCGTCGTGGGGAAGACGAACCTGCACGAGTTCGCGTGGGGCGTCACGAGCCAGAACCCGCACTGGGGCACGGTGGCGAACCCGACGCTGCCGGGGCGCGTCGCCGGCGGCTCCTCGGGCGGGTCGGCCGCCGCGGTCGCCGATCGCCTGGCGACGATCGCGGTCGGCACCGATACGGGCGGCTCGCTCCGGATCCCGGCCGCCTGCTGCGGCGTCGTCGGGTACAAGCCGGCCTTCGGCTCGCTGTCGGTTGCCGGCGTGTTCCCGCTCGCGCCGTCGTTCGACACCCCGGGGCCCATGGCACGAACGGTCGCGGAGGTCGCGCTCGTCGACGCCGTCCTCTCCGGCCGCCCCATGCCGCCGCCGCGGCTGGCAGGGCTCCGCGTCGGCGTCCTCGCCGAGACCGGGCACGAGGAGTCGCTTGCCGCACTCGGTGCCCGGCTCGAGGCGATCACATTGCCCGAGCCCGATGCCGACCTGATGCCTGTCTTCGACGCGGAGTGCGCGATCACGCACCTCGAGTCGTTTCCGCGGCTGCGCGAACGGTACGGCGCGGACCTCCAGGTCAAGCTCGACAGGGCCCAGCACGTCCCGGCCGTCGCGTACCGACGGGGGCTGCTTGCGCTCCGGGAACTGCGGCGACGCGCCGCGGTCGAGCCGGCGGTCGACCTCGTGATCAGCCCGGTGCTCCCGATCGAGGCACCCCCGGACGACTGCTGGGAGCCGGACGTCCGCGGGGCGATGACGCGCTTCACGCGTCCGTTCAACTTTCTCGGCTGGCCCGCCATCGCCATCGGGAACCTGCAGATCGCGGGCCGGGATCCAGAGGTCGTCCTGGGCGCCGCACTGGCATGGGAGGCGGCCGGCGGGCAGCCGTTGCCGGCCGGGCCCGCCTGAAGTCTGGTGGGCCGGGCCGGGTCCGGCCCACCAGAGGCGGCCGCGTCGACCGAGATTTCCGGGGTCATGGGACGTCCGGCGGCGAGCGTGTCGACTGTTGCTATGCATCTGATTGACTGTCCGCCCGCAAGTCCCTTGCCTGGGTCACGCGGTTGGTGAGACCACGCATAGCGCGCGACCGCGAAGCCGATGTCCGGTTCCCGCGCTGGCTCGCGCGGGCAGAGCGTCCGCAGGCAAGGAGATGCACTGATGGCGGAGGAGCCCAGGACGGGGAGGTTCGAGGAGGCTGACAAGGGCCTGCGGCGGGCGATGCCGCTCCAGCAGCTGCTCTTCCTGTCGATGGGCGGGATCATCGGGTCCGGCTGGCTGTTCGCCGTGCTGGGCGCCGACGCGACGGCGGGTCCGGCCTCAGTCGTGTCCTGGATACTCGGCGGGATCTTCGTCCTGCTGATCGCGCTCACCTACGCCGAGATCGCGGGGATGCTGCCGCGCTCCGGCGCGATCGTCCGCTACCCGGCCCTGACGCACGGCGCCTTCACCGGGTTCATCCTCGGATGGGCGTACGCCCTCGCCGCGACGTCCGTCGCCGCGATCGAGGCGGAGGCCGTCGTCACCTATCTCTCGACGAAGTTCACCGGTGCCGACTTCACGGCGACGGTGAGCGGCATCAAGGTCCTGACGTGGCCGAACGGCATCGTGTTCGCGGTGCTGCTGATGGTCCTGTTCTTCGTCGTGAACTTCGTCGGCGTGCGCTTCCTCTCGGAGTTCAACCGCTGGATCACCTGGTGGAAACTCATCATCCCGACGCTGACGTTCCTCCTGCTGTTCCTGGCGTTCAAGGGCCAGAACTTCACGGCGTACGGCGGTTTCACCCTTCTGGGCGCGTCACCGATCTTCCAGGCGCTCGCCACGTCCGGGATCGTGTTCGCGTACCTCGGGTTCCGGCAGGCGCTCGAGTACGGCGGGGAGGCGCGCAACCCGCAGCGCGACGTCCCGATCGCGACGATCCTGTCGGTCATCATCGGCATGGTCATCTACGTCCTGCTGCAGCTCGCGTTCACCGGCGCGGTCGACTTCGCCAAGGCCGGCGTGGCGCCCGGCGACTGGGCAGCCCTGAAGGGCAGCAGCTGGGCGTCCGGTCCGCTGTATTCCGCGCTCAACGCCACCGGGATCGGCATCCTCGGCGCGTTCGCCACATTGCTGCTCATCGACGCCGCCGTCTCGCCCTCGGGCACCGGCTGGATCTACCTGGGAACCGGCACGCGCGCGATCTACGGCATGGGCGTCCACCGCTACTTCCCGAGGGTGTTCGAGAAGATGAACCAGTTCGGGATCCCGTGGGTCTCGCTGCTGGCGACGTTCGTCGTCGGGTGCCTGTTCTTCGCGCCGCTCCCGAGCTGGTACAGCCTCGTCGGCTTCATCACGTCGGCCACCGTCCTGACGTACATCATGGGCGGGCTCGGCCTGCCGGTCCTTCGTCGCGCAGCCCCGGGCCTGACCCGGCCGTTCCGGCTCCCCGGAGCACAGCTCATCGCGCCGCTCGGGTTCCTCGCCGCGCTCATGGTCGTCTATTGGTCCGGGTTCCAGACCCTCGTCAACGTCTACGCCGCGGTCTTCATCGGCCTCGCGGTCTTCGCCGCGTACGTCGCGCCGAACCAGGGCTGGCTGTCGAGGCAGGTCGGCGTCGTCATCGGCGTCGTCTTCCTCGTCGTCTGGATTGTCGTCAACGGGTTGGGCGGCTGGGTCCTCAACACCGGCACGACCGCCGCGCCTGGGTCGCTGTCGTTCCCGGCCTACTTCATCCTGTTCGCGGCGACGCTGATCGTGTTCAGCGCGGCACTCTGGTACTTCAGCAACGACGTCGGTCGCATGCACGTCGAGCGATCAGCGTGGCTGCTCGCGGTGCTCCTCGCGACGTTCCTCGTCTCGTACTTCGGCGAGTACGGCCCACTCAAGACGCCGGCGCTGGCGTTCCCGGCGAGCGACCTCGTGGAGATCGTGATCGGGATCGTGTGCTACTACTGGGGCGTCGCGAGCGGATTCGTCACGCAGGAGTTGAGCGAGATCGCCTCGGTGCCGATGACCGAGCCCCGGAGCGGTGGCACCCCGCGGCTCCACCCGCGAGGCGCGAACGGCGCGCGCTGAACGGGGGTCAGGTTCGGCGCGGCCTCCGTCAAGCCTGCTCGGCGTCGCGGCGGACTCGCTCGACCGCGCCTTCGAGCTCGGTCCGGACGTCGAGGACGAGGCCGCAGACGACGTCGGGGGCGAATCCCATCCCGTCGAGCACGCCGGTGAGCCGGAGGGAGGTCGCCCGCACGGTCGCCTGGATGTCGTGTGACGCGGCGAGCTCCTCGGCGAACCAGGACGTCGCCTGCCGGATCGCCTGCTCCACGCCGTATGCCTCGCGCATTGGCGAAGGGTTGCACGGGCGCACCCGCGCCGCCACACCCACTTGGCGTACTGCGCTCGACGGAGGTACCGGCCCCGACCTCCGCTGACAGCGGCACGAAATGCCCAGGCGCGAGCCGTCACGGTGAGATCGCCCGCCGGACGCGGAGCCGCGAGCGCGCCGTCCTGCACGACGGCGGCAGAGCGCGGACGTCAGCCCGCCGGCGCGGGGGCGTCAGGGCGCGGGCTTCAGCCCGTCAGCCCGTCAGCGCGTCCCCCACTGGTAGGTCTCCTTCACGATGCGGAGGTACACGAAAGCCTCCGTCTCGCGCACGCCGTCGACGTGCCGGAGCCGGTCGACGAGGAACGAGAGCAGCGCGTCGTTGTCCTCGCACACCGTCTCGACCAGGATGTCGTAGTGACCGGCCGTGATGACGGCGTATGACACCTCGGGCAGCGCGGAGATCTCCTCCGCTGCCGAGACGAGCTTGTCCCCGTCACAGCGCACGCCGATCATCGCCATCTGGTGGAACCCGATCTTCAGCGGGTCCGTCACGCCGACGATCTGCAGGATCCCGCGCTCGATGAGCCGGTTCGTCCGTGCGCGGACAGCGGCCTCGCTGACGCCGATGTCCGCCGCGATCTGGGTGAACGGGCGCCGCCCGTCCGCCTGCAGGTGCTCGATGATCCGCTTGTCGACGGGGGCGAGCTCGTCGCCGACGCGATCGGTGAGCGCGCGGGACCGGATGGGCTCCATCCCGGGACGGTAGCAGCATCCGGCCGAGCCAGCAACGGGAGCCAGCAACGGGATTCGTCGCCAGCTCGCTCCGACGAGCGGCGCTTCGCACGTCTTGCGGCATGTGCCCGGGTCCGCTCGTCCGCTCGCGATCGCCCCGCCCGCCGCCCCGGGGAGGTCGCGGACGCGACGCGGTGTAGGATGCCGCCCGATGCACCCCGAGACCGGCCCCGGCTTCTCCACGTGCGCGAACCGGGCCGCACGCTCCGTCGCCGCACGCCGCGTGCGCCGCCTCGAGCAGGACCCCGGGGCCGTTCCGATCCACCCGACGGCGACGTTCCACGCGCCCGATCCGACCAGGCTCGCCGCACTCGACGCTGTCCGCGACTGCGGCCGGCCATGACGACCGCATCGGTCGCCCGACGCTCGGCGCGGTTCTCCGATCCGGTCGGCGATATCGGGTTCGCGGCCTGGCGCCTCCTCACCAGCGTCCGGTTCGCCGTCATCCAGATCATCGTGATCGCGGTCGCGGGCGTGTTCGGGACGCTCCTTCCGCAGATGCCGGCGTCCGCCGTGCAGGATCCGTCGCAGTACGCGCAGCAGATCCAGATGATCCACACGCAGTACGCCGGCCTGGTCGCGCTGGGCATCCCGATCGGGCCGGCGCTGGTGGACGTTTTCGACCGTCTCGGCCTGCTGCACGTCTTCAGCGTGTGGTGGTTCACGACGCTGCTCGCGCTCCTCGCCGTCAGCATCGTGGTCTGCACGCTCGATCGGACACCGAGGCTCTGGC
>JAKAAV010000068.1 GCA_021802185.1 Chloroflexota bacterium
TCCGTCCCGCGCCTTCCGGACGGGCCGAGATCGACGTATCCGGCTCGTCGCCAGCAGTGCCCGCGCGGGCGACGAGCCGGGCCCGAACGCCGGGCACTTGCGCAGACCCGGCCCGCTCCGGATCGTAGGCCACGAGAGACCGCCGCTCCATAAGCAGAGTGACGTACCGGCGGGCAGACTTGCCCAGGCGTGCCGACCCCTTGGACGCGCCACGGCGACCAGGTGCGCGTCAGGCGGACCGGATCGCCGCCCGGAGCCGTTCCCAGAGCCGCGCGTTCGGCGGCTCGCCGCCGGTCCCAGGTTCGAACGGGAGCAGCGGCAGCACGCGGTCCGCGTGGCCCGCGACGCGCTCGGCAAGGGCCTCGGGCAACGCCTCGGATGGTGCGACCACCGCCACGAGCGAAAGGAGCTCGCCGTCGATGAGACCCGGCATCTCGGACCACCTGCCGGTTGCCGCCAGCCGGCTCAACCGCTCACCGACACGCTCGCGGTCGTGCACCGCGAGCACGGCGCGATAGCTGGGCGTCGATGCGTAGAAGGCGACGCGGGCACGCACGGCGTCGAGCACGACCGGGTCGTCCGTGGGCGCGAGGAACACCGGCACGATTCGCTCCGTGCGCACGTCGTCGCGCTCCGATTCGCCGGTCGCGAGCGCCGGCTCGAGCACGTCGGCGAGGTACCGCGCGGTGTGGAAGGGATGGACCTGGAAGCCGTCGGCGGTGCGACCGGCCAGCCGGGCGAGCGCGGCCCCGACGCCGGCGATCGAGATCGGGATCGGCACGCGGACGGCGGGCGTGACCTCGAGCGGGGGTGGACTGAACGCGGGTGTCATCAGGGACAGGTCGAAATGCTCGGTGCGGACCCGGAACGGCTCTCCGTCCTGCCACGTCGACCACGCGGCGCGAATAACCTCGATCCACTCCGCCAGCCGCGGCGCGGGCGCACTCCACTCCATCCCGAACCGGCGCTCGACGTGCGCGCGCACCTGCGTCCCGAGGCCCAGCAGGAACCGCCCGCGAGAGAGCGCAGCGAGGTCGAAGGCCGCGTGCGCGAGGACGACCGGGCTCCGCGCGAACGCGACGGCGATCCCCGTTCCGACCTCGATCCGGTCGGTCGTGGCGAGAGCCAGAGCGGACGCGACGAACGGCTCGTGCTCGGTCTCGGCGAGCCACAGCGCGTCGAACCCGAAGGCTTCGGCTGCGCGGGCGAGTCGACCGACGTCGGCCGGGGCCGGGCTTCCGGCGGCGAGGTCGAGCTTCACCGCTGTGCCCGGTTCGTCTGCGGCGCCAGCGCGTCCGTGCGGTGCGGTCGGCGACGGACGAGCTTGATCGCAGCGCACGCCGCCCAGATCGTCGCGAGCGACGCGGCCGCGGTCGATGCGATCCAGCCGTCTCCTCCCGGATCGTGGGGGCCGGGCGCGATTCCCCTGGGCCGGATGCGGACGAGCGGGAACCGGCCGAGCACGGCCATGAGCTGCTCGTCGGTCACGCGACGGGGATCGACGCCTGTCAACCCCCACGCGAGCAGGAACACGCTCTCGCCGAGTGGCCGCATCGCGCGCAGGGACTCGGCGGGGTCGGTGACCTCCTCGGCGAGGCCGCTGATCGCGCCGTCGGGCAGGACGACCTCGACGCGCGGGTCGGCGACCAGGTTCCGGAACCACTGGGTGGACCGCCCGAAGCCCGCGATGCAGTAGACGGCGCCGTCGACGATCACGTATCCGAGCGGAACCTCGCGCCACCGGCCGGTCCTGCGTCCCCGGACGCGCAGCAGCATCACGTAGCCCGTGAGCGGGTTCGACAGGTAGCGGCCCAGGCCGAGCCGGAGCGCGGGCGCCGCCCACCAGCGGTTGAAGATACCGAACGCGCGATGGAGGGCGGTGAGGTGCGCCACGTACGGGGCACGGTACGGCAACCGCGCCTGGTCGACGGATGCACCGCCACTCGCGGGGACGGCCTCCCCTTCCCTCGCCCCGGGATCCTGCCCGCGACCCGTCACGTCCGATCGACCACGCCGAGACCTCCGCTCGGCGACGAGGGTAGCGCGCGGTGGCCGCCCTTGTGACGACCACGGAACGCTCGGATGTCCCGCGGGTGTCGCGTGTTGCCGCTGCGGTCGTGCCGCGCGGCCCGCACGAGCACGGGCACGCAGGCGTCCGTAGGCCGCCCCTACGAGCTCTCGCCGCCGTGGCCGCCGATCGACGCGAGCGCGACCGGGAGAGACGGCATCGGTCGTGTCTCTGGGTCCGGCACGTACTCGCCGGTCGAGGCATCGGGCCGGTACGTCCAGCGCGGCCCCGATCGCACGATCGCCTCGAGCGCCGTGGCCAGCGCATCGACGTCGTTCCGGGTCGTGCCCAACCCCATGCTCGCGCGGACGGCCCCCGGGACGCGGCCCTTCGCCCCGCCCGAGATCTCGGTCCGGAGCTTCGCGGCCTCCGCGTCGCCGACGTGGAGGAGGCTCAGCAGCAGCGGGTGGGCGCAGAAGCAGCCGTGGCGGACGCCGATCCCGTGCTCCGCGCTCAGGATCGCCGCGAGCTGGCTGTGCCACAGGCCGCGCACGTTGAACGTGGCGAGCGCAAGCCGCGGATGCGATTCCGGCCACAGGCGGTACAGCTCGACGCCGTCGATCGCGCCGATCCGCTGGCGGGCGTACTGCGCGAGCGTCATCTCCTCCGCCGCCAGTCGATCCATGCCGTGCCCGGCGAGCGCGTCGCACGCGACGCCGAGCGCGACCGCGCCGAGGACGTTCGGCGAGCCCGCCTCCTGGCGGTCGGGGAGGTCCGACCAGAGCACGGTGTCGAGCGTCACGAACTCCACGGCACCCCCGCCGCGCAGAAACGGCACGGGCGCGCGGAGCCAGTCGCGGCGCCCGGCGAGCACGCCGGCGCCGTAGGGCGCGTACACCTTGTGCCCGGACATCGCGACGAAGTCGACGTCGAGGCCCGCCACGTCGATCGGATGGTGCGCGGCGAGCTGGGCGGCGTCGAGCAGCACTCGCGCACCGTGGCGGTGCGCGATCTCGGCGATCCCGGCGATCGGCCAGAGCTCGCCGGTCACGTTCGACGCGCCGGTGACGGCCACCAGGCACGGTCCGGCGGGACGCTCGCGCAGCGCGTCGTCGAGCCTCGCGAGCGCGTCGTCCGGCGTCGCGGGCACGGGCAGGTGCCGGGTGACGAGGCCGGGCCGCCGCCATGGCAGCAGGTTCGCGTGGTGCTCGACCGCGAAGGTCACGACCTGGCAGCCGTCGGGGAGCGCGGAGGCGAGCAGGTTGATCGCATCGGTCGTGTTCCGGACGAACAGCACCTGGTCGTCAGGCCGCAGGCCGAGGAAACACGCGACCGACTCGCGCGCGCCCTCGTACGCGGCGGTTGCGACCTGCGACTTGTGACCGGCGCCCCGATGCACGCTGCTGTACCAGGGCAGGAACGCCTCGACCGCCTCGGCGACACGCACGAGAGGCGGCGTGCTTGCCGCGTAGTCGAGGTTGAGGTACGGCACCTCGCCGCCCGTCACCAGAGGGACGGGCGAGCGGTGCCCGACGAGGCGGAGGTCGTCGACGAGCGGCGGACTCGTGGGGAGCGTCACCCCGCACCACCTCCTCGATCGTCTGCCTGCCGCGTCCCGCTGCGGTCGTGCACCCGGAAGCCGGTGCTAGCCTGTGCCGCAGGATACGCGGCCGGTCGCGGGGCGGCCGGACAAGCCCGAGCCGGAGGGGGACATGGACCGCGACGGCCTGCAGCGGTGGCTGGACCGCTACGTCGAGGCATGGCGCACGTACGACCCGGAGCTGATCGGCTCGCTGTTCTCGGACGATGCCCGCTATCACTATCACCCCTGGGACGATCCCCTGGTCGGGCGGGCCGCGATCGTCCAGTCGTGGCTGGAACCCGGCGGCAGCGTCTCGGGGCGGGACGATCCGCGCTCGTGGCACGCGCGGTACGCGCCGCTCGCCGTCGACGGCGCGGTGGCAGTCGCGACCGGCATCACGACGTACGTTCCGACGAGCCGGGCGCCGGGACGCGTCTACCGGAACCTGTGGGTCATGCGCTTCGACGACGACGATCGCTGCACCGACTTCACCGAGTGGTGCATGCAGGAGCCGGACGAGGCCGCGTGATGGCGGCCGCGTGATGGCGGCGGCCCGGCTCGCGGGCGTGCGCGCACTGGACCGCCCGCGCGAGGCGAGCGCCATCTGCAGGAAGGTGAGCACGTCGGTCCGTTCGTCGATGAGCCTGTGGACCGGCTTCCCGAGCCCGTGACCGGCGTCGCTGTCGACCCGGAGGAGGATCGTCGCGTCGGCGCCCTGCGCGACCTGGAGCGCCGCCGCGAACTGGAACGAGTGCCCGGGCCCGGCGCGGTCGTCATGGTCGCGGACGAGCGCTGACGGGAACCGCCTTGACACGCTGCCCGCCGACCCTACGATGACGCGACCGCGGCTCACTCGCGTCCCACCGGATGCCCGCGGCAGGAGGGGCTTCGTGCCGAAGTACCTGTTCACCGGCACCTTCACGCAAGAGGGCGCCAAGGGTCTCCTCGACGAAGGCGGAAGCGGTCGCCGCACGGCCGTGGAGAAGCTGTTCGCCTCACTCGGGGGGACGCTCGAGTCGTACCACTTCGCTTTCGGGAGCGACGACTTCTTCATCATCGGCGAACTTCCCGACAGCGCCGCCGCCGCCTCCGCGGCACTCGTCACATCGGGCTCGGGCGCCGTGCACACCCGGACGGTCGTGCTCCTGACCCCAGAGGAATTGGACGCCGTGGCGAGGCTGGCGCCGACCTACCGAGCGCCCGGGCGCTGAACCGGCGCCGTCAGGGCGCCCGCCCGTCCGAGAACGCACCGGATGGAGACGGCCCGCCGTCTGTCGTACGGCGGGCCGCCCCGAAGTGAAGCGGCTACGGACCGCCGGGGTCGCACGCTCCCCCGTCCCTGGCAGGCACGCTGCTGGTGCCAAACCTCGCCCTTGAAACGCTCCGTCGCGCAGTCGTCGGGGTTCCCTGCGAGGTCGGGACGAGGCAGCGTGCGCAGCGGCCGCAACCGCAGCGCCTCCATTCCGGCTCGTCGGGCGTCTCGAAGACGACGCGATCGCCTGCCGGATCGGTTCCCGGTCGTCGACCTGGCCGACCGGGGGGCGATCGGGTAGTCGAGGCGTGCATGGCGCCCGTCAGACCCCTGGGATCGCCATCCCCTCGGCCCCCGCGTCGGCAGCCGCCAGGCCGCGTGCCACCTCGGACGCCGGCAGCCCGAACTCCGCCAGGACCGCCCCGAGCGCCTCCCGCTGCGGCTGCCCGTCGAACTGGAGGACGTCGTCGCCCGGCAGCGGGTACTCGGTCACCTGTCCGTTCCGCCGCCCGTAGACGACGGGGTAGATGCCGCCGGTCGCGTCGGACTCGATCGTCAGCGCGAGCGAATCGGGACCGCCCGCGTCGAGGAAGTGCGAGAGCGGCACGACGCCGGCGTCGGAGATGCCGCGCGCGGGGTCGACCTCGATGACGCGTGCCAGGTATGCGCGCTGGTGCCACAGCTCCGGGCCGCCGCAGATCTCGTCGAGCGCGAACGCCATGACGCCGTCGGCGTCGAGTGGCCGGCGGTACGGTGCCGCACCGAAGTGCGTCTCCGCCACGTGTCTCGCAAGCACGACGGCGTTGTATCGGTGGCCCTGGACCGCGCCGGAGTTGGCCGGCATGCCGTGCTTCTTGAGGCCGGCTGCGCCCTGGCTGATCGTGCCCGCGAAGTAGATGCCGCGCACCGTCGCGCTCTCCCAGAACGCCGTCTGCGCCGGGAGCCGGCTCTGCCCGAACGTGACGACGCCGAGCGACGGCAGGTCGCGGAGCGGTGTGACGAAGCCCGTCGCCGCGATCACCTCGTCGACGTCGTAGGCCCGCGGGTCGCCGCCGCGACTCGGCCGCGTCACGACCCGGAACCCACCGTCGACCCGCTCGACCCGCTCGATCGCGGCCTCCAGCACGCCGACGCCTCCGCCGAGCACGTAGTCCTCGTACGGCTGCACGTACCGCGCGCGGATCCCGACCAGCGACCGCGTGACGACCGACAGCTTGGCCGCGCTCGGCGACGCGAGGACGATGCTCCGCGCCCACGGCAGCAGCCCGCTCGCCAGCTCGAAGCCCGAGTTCTGCTTGCCGATGATGAACAGCCGGTGGCCGGCGTAGGTCTCGGCGGGCCGTGTGTCGGCGTAGTGCGGCACCAGCTCCAGGCCGGGCGTGGCGGGCACGTAGGGCTCGGCGACGCCGACGGCAAAGATGGCGACCTGCGCGCGATACGGCCCGTCGGACGTCTCGACGACGAACCGCCGACCGTCCGGCCCCTCCTCGATGCGCGTGGACTCCCAGGCGCACCCATGCCGCACCCGGACACCCGTCCGGCCCGCGAACGTGCGGATGTTCAGCTCCATCTCCGGGCGGGACGGGAAGTACGACGTGCCGTCCATCAGCCTCGGCATCAGCCCGTTGTGCTCGGGCTCCTCTGCGATGAGGCTGTTCCAGTCGAACCGCTGGTAGGCGCGCGTGCCGGGGGCCGCCGGTGCGTAGGGCTTGCTCCAGCTGAGCAGGCGCTGGAAGAACGGGAAGCGTCGGAACATCCCGCCCGCGTCCGGGTCGGACGAGATCACGGCGTGTTCGACCCCGAGGCGGCCGAGGCTGTAGCTCAGCTGGATCGCGCCGGGTCCGCTCCCGACGACGACGACGGGGTAGTCGCCCGGCGGGAACGGGCGATCCTGCGCTATTCCCGCCATCGGTTCGTGTTCTGGAGCCGCCGGGTCTGCTCGAGCAGCATCCGGAACGTGATCGCCGGGTACGCCAGGAGCAGCTCGCGCAGCTGTGCGGCCGGGAGGTGCAGACACCGCACGGCCCGGACGGCCACGATGTCTGCCACGGGGGGCTCCTCGAGCAGGGCCGAGATCTCGCCGAAGAAGTCGCCGCGCCCGATCGTCGCGATCTCCACGCCGTTCGCGCGGACCGCGACCTCCCCCTCGAGGACGACGTAGAACCCCGACCCCGTCAGTCCCTGGCGCAGGATCCGCTCGCCCTCCGGGAACCACTGCTCGTCGAACGTGTGGGCGACGCCCTGCCGCTGGGCCGACGTGAGGTCGGCGAACAGGCCGAGCCCCGCCAGCTCGTCCGCGACCTCCATGCGCTGGATCACGACCGCCTCCTCACCCCAGGCGAATCCCGGCGAACGCCGCGGGTCCGCGTATCAGACCACGCCATGGGGTCGCGTGACAAGACAGGAACCGGACGTTACGCCTCGATCATCGCCTGGTCGGCGTAGCACCACATCCAGTCCTCGCCCGGCTCGAAGGACCGCATGATCGGATGGTGCGTGGCGTTCCAGTGGGCCGTGGCGTGGCGGTTCGGCGAGTTGTCGCAGCATCCGACGTGCCCGCACGTCATGCAGAGCCGCAGGTGAACCCACCTGCCGCCGATCTTGAGGCAGTCCTCGCAGCCGTCCGCCGACGGCGTCACGTCGCGGACCTCGTCCAGGTGCGGATCCATCGAGCCCCTCCGCTGCGGATCCCCGCGCGTCCCCTCGCGCAGCTGCCCCGCTCCGCCAATCGTGCCGCATCCGGGCGAGATGTGCCGGAGATGGCGCGATGGATGTGATCATGGGGCCCGGCGGACGAGCGTCGCGCGAGCGCGTGACGGGAGCACGGCATGACGTGCGACCTCGAGCGGTTCGTCGAGGCGCAGAAGGGTTCCTATCCGGCGGCGGTCGCAGAGCTCCGTCGCGGGCGCAAGACGGGCCAGCCGCGAGGACTCGGGCCTCGCCCTCGCGGCGACTACCGGCCGTACTTGAACGGGTAGACGATCCAGTCGTCGGTCTCGACGACGTGGTGGTCGGGAATCGACGCGACCCGCGACCGGCGGGGCTTGTAGTGGAGGACCGCCGTCGTGGGCGAGCCGCCGGCCAACCGGACACGATCGATGACCGCCTGGATCGTCGTGCCCGAGTCCCACACCTCGTCCACGACCAGCACGCGCTGGCCCCGCAGGAGCGGGTCGGCCGGGAACTGCAGGAACGACGGCTTGTCGGCCGGCCGTCCGGCGTCGTCGTAGTAGGCGACCGCGGCGATCAGGATGTTGCGAATGCCGAGCAGGTACGCCAGCATCCCGGCGGGGACGAGCGCGCCACGGGTGATCGCGAGCAGGACGTCGTACTCCCCCCGGACCTCCTCCGCCAGCGTCCGCACGAGCCGGTCGAGCTCATCCCAGGTCACGACGTCGCGGCGCGGCTCGTCCATCGTCCCTCCCCGCTCGGGCGGCGATCCCCGGAGCCCGCCGCAACCCGACCGCAGCCTACTGCGGCCAGGGAGCGTCCGTCGGACCGCGACTGAGGATCGGGCCGCCGACCGGGGCCGATACCCTGGCCTCCGGCCCCGGCGTCCGATCAGACGGGAGGAGCGGCCCGGGCAACATCCCGTCGGTAGTACCGGCGCCAGATCAGTCGGTGGATCGGCACCCAGCGCGGGATGTCGCGCAGCCCCGGGATGAACGGGACGAGGGCGAGCAGCCCCGTGAGCACGACCATCAGGATCACGACCACGAGATCGGCGTTCGCGGCGGCGTTGAACGGCGGGATCTGGTACCACAGGGTGAACAGCCAGAGCCAGGTCTGCCCGGGGTAGCTGCCCGTCTCGTTCATCAGCCCCCACTGGTCCCCCGTGAGGTGCTGCGCGTCCGCCAGCCCCGGCAGGTAGCTCCCGTCGCCCATGAACAGCAGCGGGCGGGTGTAGTCAGTCTGGTAGAAGTGGCCGGTCTGGAGCAGCAGCCCGTCGAGGCCGCCGGTCCGCGCGACGCCGAGCAGGCTGTTCATGAGCCGCGGGACCGGGCCGTAGCTGCCCGACGGG
>JAKAAV010000069.1 GCA_021802185.1 Chloroflexota bacterium
CGATCGTCCTGCCAAGGAGCCGTGGCGCCCGATGAAGCAGACCTACCAGCCCAAGAAGCGACATCGCGCCAAGGAGCACGGCTTCCGCGCCAGGATGAAGACGCGCGGCGGACGACGGGTCCTCGCCGCACGGCGGGCGCGAGGCCGGCAGCGCCTGACCGTCTGACCGCAGGATCGCGATGGCGATCCCGCTGGAGACGCTCCGCCGCCCGGCGGACTTCGCGGCCCTCCAGCAACATGGGCGCAGCCGGGCACATCCGCTCGTCGTCGTTCGGGCCGGCCATAACGGCCTCGATCGCACCCGTTACGCCTTTTCGACGGGCCGGCATCTTGGAGGTGCGGTGATCCGCAACCGCGTCCGCAGGCGGCTCCGCGAGATCGTGCGAGCGCTCGCGCCACGCATCGCGCCCGGCTGGGACGTCCTGATCGTCGCGCGCCCGGCAGCCGTCGCCGTCCGGTATGACGAGCTGCGCGACGCCGTCCTCGCCCTCCTCGGGCGTCACGGCATCCTCGTCGCGGAGCGGTGCGCGGGATGAGAAGGCTGGGTATCGCGATGAGGACCGCCGCCATCCGGCTGTACCGGATCCTGTTCGCCTGGTTGCCGTCGTCGTGCCGGTTCGAACCGTCCTGCTCGCGCTACACCGAGCAGGCCATCGCGAAGTACGGTCTGATCCGTGGCAGCGCGATGGGAGCGCGCCGGATCTCGCGATGTCACCCGTGGAACCCGGGCGGCTATGACCCGGTTCCGTAGGTCACAGGGAAGGGAGCGCTCCGCGAGGTGATCCTCCGCCGACTCGGGCTGGTGCCCGTGGCCGCGGTGCTGGCCGTCATGGCGCTGTTCGCCGTGAACCCGACGGCCTTCGCCGCGTCGCCGTCACCCGGCGCCGCCCCGGCAGCCACTCCCGTCACGACGCCCGTTCCCGCGGGTGGTGCCGCCACCCATGCTCCATGCCCGAACCCGACGCCGACGGCCACGCCCAAGCTCGGGCCCGGGGAGACCCCCGGGCCGACCCACCACCCGAACCTGTGCCCGGCGCAGCCGAACGGCGCCGACCCATTCAGCCTGCTGGCCTGGGTGTTCACGCCGGTCTTCCAGGCGATCTTCCTCGTCCTCGTGTTCTTCTACAACATCGTCGGGGACATCGGGATCGCGATCATCCTCGTCACGCTGCTGATCCGGCTGCTGCTCGTGCCGGTGTACCGCGCGCAGATCGTGTCGCAGCGCCGCATGCAGATGCTTCAGCCGGAGTTGCGGGCGATCTCGCAGAAGTTCAAGGGCGACCGCCAGAAGATCAGCCAGGAGCAGATGCGGCTCTACCAGGAGCGCGGCGTCAACCCCGCCTCCGGCTGCCTGCCGACGATGCTCACGATGGTCCTGCTGCTGCCGATGTACTCGGTGTTCTCGTCGGGCCTGACCGCCCCGAACATCAGCTCGATGCTCAGCGTGTTCGGGACGCAGGTCGTCAGCGTCAAGTGCCAGGCCGAGGCTGCAGCGGGGACGGCGCCCTGCATCCAACCCCACATCTGGTGGCTCGGCGGCCTCAACGCCAGCACACCCGAGATCCTGTTCAGGATCCCGGTCATCGGTTTCGGCTTCAGCCTGCTGGCCCTCGTCTCCGCGCTCCTCCAGCTGCTGCAGACGCGGATGATGATGCCGAGCTCGAGCGATCCTCAGGCGCAGGCGCAGCAGCGCGCGTTCCTGCTCCTGCCGCTGCTCTCGCTCGTCTACGGGTCGTTCCTGCCGGCCGGGCTCTTCATCTACTGGATCGTCACCACCCTGTTCTCGGTCGTCCAGCAGTACCTCATCGCGGGCTGGGGTTCGCTCTTCCCCCTGTTCGGCTGGACCCCTGGATTCGCGGTGGGGCACACCCCGCGCTTCGCGCCCCCGCCCCCGAAACCGCGCGAGACGAAGGCGGGCGAACCGAGTCCGGCGCCCGCGCGCCGAGACCCGAAGGACAATGCCGCTGGCACGGTGCGACCGAACAGGGAACGGGGACGCACGAGCCGGCGAGGGAGGCGTCGATGACCAGCGAGTACCAGGAGTTCACCGGCAAGACCGTCGAGGAGGCGCTCCGCCAGGCGCGCGATGCCTTCGGCGTTTCCGGGCTGGATGACCTCGACTTCGAGATCCTCACGCCGGGCAGTCGCGGCGTCCTCGGGATGGGTGCCGAGCCCGCCCGCGTCATCGCCGCGCCGCGGACGGCGCTCGGCGGAGCGACCCCGCGCCGAGCCGCGGCCGAGGCCGAGCCGCTGCCGCCGATGCCGCAGCGGCCTCCGCGCGAAGAACGTCGCGGCGAAGAGCGCGGGCGTCCCGCTCGGGGACCGGAGGATCGGACACGTGGGCACGAGCGGGGACCGCTGCCCGAGCGCGGCGAGCGCGTGCCCGAGCGGGCCGAGGACGGGTCGGACCGTGGTGAGCATGGCCCCGAGCGGGGCGACCGCGTGCCCGAACGGGGCGACCGCGTACCCGAGCGGGCCGACCGCGCCCCCGAGCGGGCCGACAGCGGCGAGGCGCCAGTCCGGGCCGAGCGTCATGAGCGGCCGGGTCGCGGCGGCGAGCGTCCCGTGGGACGGCGCCCCGAGCATCGCGAGCAGCGCGGCGCCGTCACCCTGAGCGAGGGCGAGCGCGCGGAGGTGGCCGCGGCGCGGTCGCTGAACGTCGAGCGCGAGGAGATCCAGGCAGCGGAGGCCAGCCCCGAGGCACTCGAGGCGGGCCGCGAGATCCTGCAGACGCTGCTCGGCCACCTCGGCTACGACGTCGTCGTGACCGTCCACACGGGCGAGACCGCCAAGCTCGACGTGACCGGAGAGGGGGCCGAGAAGGAGGCGCTCGGTGCGCTGATCGGGCGCAAGGGCGAGCGGCTGTCCGCGCTGCAGCACCTCGTGAACCTGCTGCTCTCCCGCCGGATGGGCGAGTGGACCCGCGTGCTCGTCGACGTCGAGGACTACCGGGGCCGGCGCGAGCGCCAGCTGCGCGAGATCGCGAATCGGGCCGCGGATCGTGTCGAGGAGACGGGCCGGATGCTGCAGCTCGAGCCGATGCCGGCGCTCGAGCGCCGCTGGGTGCACCTCGCGCTGCGCGAGCGCTCCGGGATCGCGACGCAGTCCATCGGCGAGGAGCCGAATCGCCGCGTCGTCGTGATCCCGCGCGGGGGATAGCCGCCGGATCCTGCGCGAGGGATAGCCGCCGGATCCGTGCGAGGGATAGCGCCGGCCGGGCTGCGTCATTCGCATGACGACCGATGCCCGTACCATGTTGGGCGTCATGACAACCGAAACCGTCGCCCGGTCCGTCCCCGGCGCGCTGCCGTGGCGCCGCGCCCTCATCGTGTCGGGCGTCGCACTGCTCGGCCTCATCGCACTCGGGGGCGGCTTCGCCTTCGGATACCAGGAGGCGTTCTCCGGGCGCGCGGTCCCCGGCGTGAGCGTCGGTGGCGTCGCGATCGGCGGGCTCGACCGCGCCGCCGCCGAGAGCCGCCTGCGCGCGACGCTCCCGAGCGTGGATTCCGGGTCCCTGGTCCTCGTATCCGGCAGCGCGACCGAGCGCGTGTCGTTCGCGCGACTGGGCCGTGCGTACGACTACCGGTCGATGCTGGACGCCGCGCTGGCGTACGGCCATGGCGCCGACCTCCCGGCGGCCCTCCAGCAGGACGTGCAGGCCGCCCTGGCGGGCGAATCCGTGGCACCCCAGGTCACGTACGATCCTGCGGCGCTCGCGAGTGCCGTTGCCTCGGTCGCGGCCGGGCATGACGTCGCCCCGGTCAGCGCGTCCGTCGTGCTCGCCGGCAACGGCCAGTTCGCCGTCAGGCCCGCCGTCGAGGGCGTCTCCGTCGACCGGCAGGCGGCGGCCGCCGCGGCGGCAACCGGCCTCGCGTCTCCCGATGCCGCCGACGTCACGGTGAGGCTCGTCACGACGTCCACCGCGCCTGCCGTCACCACCGCCCAGGCCGAGGTGGCGATGCGAACCGCCCAGCAGATGACCTCGCAGCCGCTCTCGCTGACCGTCTCGAACGACGCGAAGTTCTCCGCGACCGTACCGGTCGCGACCCTCCGCGGCTGGATCACCTTCGGATCGCCGCTCCCCGGCGGCGTCGTTCCGGCGCCGGCCGCGCCCTCACCGAGCTCGAAGCCCGGCGCGCCGGCATCGGCGTCGCCCGCAGCCTCACCGTCGCCGACAGCGAGCACAGCAGCGCCCTCGCCCGCGGCGCCAGCCTCGGTGCCCCCCACGCCGGCCTCGTCGCCTGCGCCCGGTGTGTCGACCGCCCCGTCCGCCGCCGGATACGTGGCGCTCGTGTCCGCCGGCCCCGTCCGGACCACGCTCGCGGCGTTCGCTCCGAAGCTCGACCGCGCTCCTGCCGACGCGCAGTACCTGCTGGGCAACGGCAGGGTCGTTGGCGTGCTGGCGGGCCGCAACGGCTCGCAGCTCGACGTTGAAGCGAGCGTGAACGCCGTCGTGGCAGCGCTCGAGCTTCGAGCCGCAGGGACGCCCGCTCCGGCCGCCGGCCTCGTCACCGCGTCGGTTACGCCGAAGGTGACGACCGACACGGCGAAACAGACGGCGCCGCTCATGAAGATGGTCGGCAGCTGGACCACCTATTTCGTCCCCGGCATCGCCAACTACTGGGGCAGGAACATCGCCATTCCGGCCGCGAAGATCGACGGCTACGTCGTCGCCCCAGGCGCGTGGTTCGACTTCTGGCAGGTCGTCGGCTACCCGACGCTCGCCGAGGGCTACGGAATGGGCGGCGCGATCATCAACGGCCACACGCAGGAGCAGGGCGCGATCGCGGGCGGCATCTGCAGCACGTCGACCACGCTCTTCAACGCCGCCCTGCGCGCCGGGTACGAGATCGGCGACCGTGCCAACCACTACTACTACATCAGCCGGTACCCGGTGGGTCTCGACGCGACAGTCGCGATCTGGGACGGCGGGGAGCAGGACATGACGTGGCGGAACGACACGCCGTACCCGGTGCTGATCCACGCCATCAATGGGCCGGGCACGGTGACGTTCCAGCTGTTCAGCGTGGACCTGCACCGTACGGTGACGCTCTCGACGCCCGTGGTGAAGAACTACACGTACGCGACGACCGACTACTCGTACGTCACCACGCTCGCCCCCGGACAGACGGAGCAGGTCGAGTATCCTGCCAACGGGTTCGACTCCTGGGTGACGCGCGTGGTCCGCGATGCCTCGGGTGCCGTGATCCACCAGGAGACGTACTACTCGCATTACGCGCTGGTGAACGGGCTCATCGAGGTCGGGGTGGCGAAGGGGTCGACCCCCTCACCGACGCCCACGCCGAAGCCTTCACCGACGCCCTCCCCCTCCCCGTCGGCACACCCCTGAGGCAAGACGGGCACACATCACGGCAAGACGATGACCGGGGACCCTCTCGGGCCCCCGGTCGTTCCATTTCGGCCGTGCGTGGCGTTCGAACCCGAGGAAACCGCGGCCGGGACAGCGGGAACCGCGGTGTAACCGCGGGACTCGCCGTCAGGGGGCGATCAGGTTGATCATCGACTTCACCTGCGCCCCATCGGAGGCCGCGCCCAGGTAGCCCAGGTTCCAGGCCTGCTCGATCGTCTTCAGCATCGAGTAGTGGTTGTACGGAGTCGTATCGGTGTACGCGCGCGGGCCGTGCGTCGTGACGACGATCGCCGGGATGAGTCCCCCGCCGTACATGCCGCCGGCCCACGTGTTGGAGTCAGGTTGTCCCTTCGAGTTGAGGAACCGGTAGCCCGGCGGGAGGATCGGGGAATCGCAGCAGCCGGCCGCCGACGCCCACCCGTCGGTGGCCTTGTCGCCCGTGTAGTCATTCTCGTCGGTGAGGATGAAGATCGCGCTGTTCCCGGTCCAGGCGCTCGAGTGCATGATCGCCTCGACCGTCGTCTTCACGAACGCGTCGGCCTTCTGCTTGAGCGCCGCGTCGTTCGGATCGTCGTTCGTGTTCCCATAGCCGCACGGCGTCTCGGGGAAGCCGGGGATGGTGGAGACGCCGCCGTGCATGTCGTTGCACTGATCCGGAGTGATCCAGACGAAGTCGGCGACGTGGTTCGACGCGAGGTCGGACGCGAACTGGCTGTACGGCTTGATGTTCGCGAGCCGGGCGGGGTCGTTCCGGATGTCGTCGAACAGCACGAACGGGTTGTGCTTGCTCTGGTAGAGGCCGCCGTTGGCGCTGTCACCGAGGTAGCCGGCGGACGGCATCGCCTCCATGTAGGCGGCCCACGTCTTGTGGGCGGCCTCCAGCTGGTCGACCAGGTTGGTGTGGTCGAACCGGTTGGCCGGGTTGTCGTCGTTGACGAACCAGTTGCTGCCGCTGATCGCCGCAACATAGTTGGGCTCGCTCGGATGCGTGACGCCGTAGTAGTCGGCCGCCACCGCGTACGTGCCGGCGAGCTCGTTGATGAACGGCGCGTTCGAGTCGCCGAGGACGCTCGATTGTGAGTGGTTCTCGAGCATGATCACGAAGATGTGCTTCGGGCTGGCGTTCGTGCCGTTGCTCGCACTCGCGACGGCCGACTGGGCCGCCGGCGACAGGAGCCCTGCCAGCAGAGCGAACGCCGCGCCGAGGCGCAGCAGCCTTGAGCGGGGGACGACCTGACCCACGATCCACCTCCTGATGACGCGACGCGAGCGGCGGTCGCCATCCACTCCGGACGTGCAGGCTGGATCGGTGGGCAGGGAGGGACGCGTACTGGCTCGCCGTCGTGCAGTCTGCCGGATCGCGAGCGCGGCCATCAATGGTGCCGGTGTTACGGAACCATCACAGGGCCGCGGACGGGGCGACTCGCCGCCCCGCACGGGGTCGGCCGGCTGTCATGCCTCGGACAACCAGGCGGCGATGTCGCCGGCCGACGGAACGCGGCCGTAGCTGCGGATGACGCCGTCGATGATGAGGCCGGGCGTCGCGAGGATGCCGTGCTGCGCGATCTCGCGGTAGTCGGTCACCTTGACGATCTGGGCCTCGACGCCGGCCATCGTGGCCGCCTCGCGCGCGTTCGAGGCCAGCTTCTGGCAGTTCGCGCACCCGGGCCCGAGCACTTCGATCCTGATCACGATCCGGTCCTCCTAGGCGATGAGCAGGTTGAACAGGTAGCCGATGGCGAGGATCCCGACGATCACCACCGCAGCGAAGACGGCGAGGAGCTGCGGCTTGATGACGCGCCGCAGGATCACGAACTCGGGCAGGCTGATCGCGGTGATCGCCATCATGAACGCGAGCGTCGTCCCGAGCGGCATGCCCTTCTCGAGCAGCGCCTGGACCACCGGGATCGTGCCGGCCGCATTCGAGTAGAGCGGGATCGCGATGAGGACGACGAGTGGCACGGCCAGCGGGTTGCCGCGGCCGCCGAGGGAGACCACGAGGTCGGTCGGGACGAAACCGTGGATGAACGCTCCGACGCCGATCCCGACGAGCAGGTACGGGGTGATCTTCCTGACGAGATCCCGCGTGTAGCGCCAGGCGTCCGACAGCCGATCCGCCCACGTGAGGCGGACCTCGATGATTGGCCGGCCCTGCGCCTGGATCTGCCAGACGTAGTCCTCGACATAGCGCTCCAGGTGCAGCCGTCCGATGACGAGCCCGCCGGCGATGGCGACGACGAGCCCGGCTGCCATGTACGTGAGCGCGATGCCCGGCCCGAACAGGCCCCAGAGGAGCACGAGCGCGACCTCGTTGACCATCGGCGAGCTGATGAGGAACGCGAACGTGACACCGAGCGGGACACCCGCCTCGACGAAGCCGATGAAGAGCGGCACCGCCGAGCACGAGCAGAACGGCGTGACGATCCCGAACGACGCGGCGGCGACGGTCCCGGCGAGGAGACCGCGACCGGCGAGCGTGGCGCGGACCTTCTCGGGGGAGAAGAAGCCGCGCACGAGCGTCACGACCGTGACGATGCCGAGGAGCAGCAGGAGCACCTTGGGCACGTCGAGCAGGAAGAACGCGACGGCCTCGCCGAGGTGGCTCCCGCGCTCGAGGCGGAGCAGGGAGAACGCGGCCCAGTCGGCCAGGGGCGCATTCGCGAACCACGCGACGAGCCACGCGGCGACCGCCGTCACGACGATGACGGGGAGCGGCGGCCGTGGCCGGCGGACGGCGAGCGTGGTCATCCGAGCACGTCGCGAAGGGCGGCTTCGGCCGAGGCGCACGCCGGCTCGTCCCGTTCGTAGAACACCCATCGGGCGTCGCCGTCGTGATCGACCTGCCGGACGAGGCCGGACTGGCGCAGCCGCGCGAGGTGCATCGAGACGTTGTTCTGCCGCTCGCCGAGCGCCGCGGCCATCTCGCAGACGCAGTGCGGTCCGTCCCGGAGCAGGCGGAGGATGCCGGCACGGGTTCGATCCGCCAGCAGGCCCGCCGCTGCCACCGCGGCCTGGACGTCGGGTGCGGGCAGGTCGAGCCGTGGGCCCGCGACGGCCGACAGATCCGGGCGGCCGCCCGGGATCGGTTCGGTGGTTTCGGGCGGCACGGGCGCGTGAGCGGCGGGCGCGGCATCGGGAAACAACTCATCGGAGACTGTCTCAACGACGGCTGATGCATTCAATCCGTCGGATGTCCCGAACACGGGAGCCGGACGGCCCGCCCTTGCGGCAACGGTGGCAGAGGCGACGCCCGCCGGCGGACGCCGGACGCGGAAACGCCGGCTCCGGTGTTGAGAGGCTGGAGCCGGCGTCGGATGAGCGCTGGTGGAGATGGGGGAGGGTCGAACTCCCCGTCCAGAACCGTTGC
>JAKAAV010000070.1 GCA_021802185.1 Chloroflexota bacterium
ATGCCGCACGCCGTCAGCATCGTCCGGCCGTGCCCGGTGTGCTGCCATTCGATCCTGCTGGCGGCACACGGAAACCCGCCGAGCTTGCTCCGCACGGGCCCGATGTTGGGCCGTCCGGCGCTGCCGGCACGCGCCTCGCTCGGCGATCCTCGTTGCAGCCGTGTGTCGCGGGGCGGCGCTTGCAGCGCGCGCGTAACGCACTCGCGCGCGCCCGCCGCGATCCGGGCAACGCTTCATCTCGATACTGGGCGCGGCGTCATCCGTCGACGCCTGTCCGTCGCCACCTCGTTTCCACCGGCTATCCCGATCGCGGTCGCGTGCGGCGGTCTCGCCGCCCACCGCGACGGAAGCCCTCTTCCTGAGTCGTGCATGCCGAAACCATCCAGCCTCCGCGCGGGTCACCGTGTCGTGGCGCCCGGCGCCGCCGCACTGGTCGCCGTCGCGTTCGCCGCGATCTCGGCGTGCGGGGCGCCGGCCCCGTCCGGACCGGCCGCGCTGCGGCTGATCCCGGACCGCGCCGAGCCCGGAGCGTCAATCTCCGTCGACGGGTCGGGTTTCGGGCCGGGGGCGTCAGGTGACCTGGCATTCGACGGTTCGGTGGTCGGCATGCCGGCCTTCCTCGCGAACGCTGCCGGGGCATTCAGGATGGCGCTGGCCGTGCCGACCACGGCCGCGGCGGGTCCCCACACGATCACGGCGCTCGACCAGCAGGGGCACCTCCGCGCCCACGCGACCCTCGTGGTGACGCCGGGTGCGCCCGGGACGGTGCCGCCGCCCTCGCCGGTCGCGTCCGACGGATCGCGCTCGTCGTCCGGCGCATCGTCTGCGCCCTCGTCGAGCCAGAGCCTCGTCGCGGCCCCTTCGTCGCCCGGGCTCGACGGGATCCCGGCGTTCACCCACGTCTACGTGATCGTCCTCGAGAACCGCGAGTACGACTCGATCATCGGGGAGACCGAGACGGCGCCGTACCTGAATGCGCTCGCGGCACGCTACGGGCTGGCCACGAACTACGACGCGGTCGGTCACGGCATCGCGAGCTATCTGGCCCTGTTCTCCGGGTCGACCCACGGCATCGCTGACGAGGGGATCTACGACATCTCCGGCCAGAACCTCTTCGACCAGATCGAATCGCACGGCCTGTCGTGGGCGGTCTTCGCGCAGAACGTGCCGGGCAACTGCTTCATGGGTCCGACGGCGAGCGGCGGCGAGGACGGGCCGGGAACGTACGTGCGGCGCCACGAGCCCGCGATCAACTTCCGCGACGTGAGTGGCAATCCATCCCGCTGTGCCCGCATCACCGACTTCACCCACTTCGATCCCGCCGCGGCCAACCTCGAGGTCATCATCCCGAACGACTGCAACGACATGGAGGACTGCTCGACCGCCAAGGGCGACGCCTGGCTCTCGCACTTCCTGCCCCGCATCACCACCAGCCCCGCGTTCGCGAACAGCCTCGTCGTCATCACGTTCGACGAGGGGCGCACGAGCCTCGGTGGGGGAGGGCACGTCGCGACGATCCTGGTCGGTCCCGACGTCCGGCCGCACTTCGCGTCCGACGTCGCGCACGACCACTACTCGCTCCTCCGCACGATCGAGGACGCGTGGCGGCTGCCGTGCCTGGGCCACGCGTGCCAGGCGAACAACCTGCGGGAGTTCTTCCGCTGACCTCATCGCCGATGGACGGCGGGCGCGGATCCGCGATCGTGATCGAGGCGCGGGCGATCTGCCCCCGACTTCCGTCAGCGTCCGCTCCCCGTCCGCGGAGTCATGCCGCGGGGATCGCCGGCGGCTGCGCGTGACGCGGCCTGCCGAGGTCGTCGGGGTGACGAGGTCACGGCGGTCTGGTACGCTGGCACGCGCCGCAGAAACGGGGGCGGTTGGCTCAGTCGGTTAGAGCGCGTGCTTGACATGCACGAGGTCACAGGTTCGATTCCTGTACCGCCCACCACATCCTGAACGCGTCGATCGGACGACACGGTCGGACAGGGAGCCCAGAGAGCCCGGGCCGAGGCTGGAAGCCGGGGCGCAGACCCACCCGACCGCACCACCCGAGAGCGACCGGCGAACCGGTCCGGGAGCCGCCCGTTAGCGCGGCCCACGAGAGCGCGCGGTCGCCCGAGAGGGCCCGCGCGAAGGCGGGTGGAACCGCGGGAGGCACGGCCTCTCGTCCTGTCGGGACGAGGGGTCGTTTCGATTCTGGAGGCGGAGATGAGCGAGCAGCAGGCAGTCCGATCCGGGGGACCGGAAGCGGGACAGCCGCAGGCAGGGGCATCGGCATCGTCGATCGCGGGCAATGTCCGCGCGGGAGCGCCCGGCGCGGACACGACCCTCTCCGAGCCGCCGGCGGTGGAGTCGGAGGAGGAGCTCTCGTTCGTCACGCCGGAGCGCGGATCGGCGGAGGAGATGCTCGACGCGCACGCGGGCGATCCGCTCGACCCGATGCGTCACTCGGCCGCGCACGTCATGGCGCAGGCCGTGCTCGAGCTGTTCCCCGACGCGAAGCTCGGGATCGGGCCCGCGATCAGGGACGGCTTCTACTACGACTTCGAGCTGCCTCGTCCGCTGACGCCCGACGACCTGTCGGCGATCGAGGCGCGGATGCAGGCGTCGGTGGCGGCCGATCACCCCTTCGTGCGCGAGGAGCTCGAGCCGGACGCGGGCCGCCGGTTCTTCGTCGAGCGCGGGCAGCCGTACAAGGTCGAGATCCTCGACGACCTCCGGTCGGCGGCCGCGGCGGCCGGCGAGCCGGAGCCGGTCGTGTCGACGTACCAGCACGGCGATTTCATCGACCTGTGCCGTGGACCGCACGTGGAGTCGACGGGGCGCATCGGGCCGTTCAGGCTCCTGGCCGTGGCCGGTGCGTACTGGCGCGGCGACGAGAAGCGCCCGATGCTCCAGCGCATCTACGGCACGGTGTGGGCGAACCAGGACGACCTGGACCGGTTCCTGTGGCGGCGCGAGGAGGCGAAGCGCCGCGACCATCGCCGCCTCGGTCTTCAGCTCGACCTGTTCAGCTTCCACGACGTGAGCCCGGGGTCGGCGTTCTGGCACCCCAAGGGCCAGCGGCTCTGGCGGACGCTCGAGACCGCGATGCGCGAGCTCCAGGAGCGCCGCGGCTACCAGGAGATCTCCACGCCGGTGCTCGTGCACAAGAAGCTCTGGGAGCAATCCGGGCACTGGAGCCACTACTCCGACGACATGTTCAAGCTCGAGGCCGAGGGACAGACCTTCAGCCTCAAGCCGATGAACTGCCCCGAGAGCACGTTCATCTACCGCAGCCGCGTCCGCTCGTACCGCGACCTTCCCCTGCGGCTCGCGGAGTACGGGCGGCTGCACCGCAACGAGCGGTCGGGCGTGCTCCACGGCCTGACCCGCGTCCGCCACTTCGTCCAGGATGACGCGCACGTCTACGTCCGGCCGGACCAGATCGGGTCGGAGATCGAGGCGCTGCTTGGCGAGGTGACCGAGTCGTACTCGTGGTTCGGGCTCGAGCCGCGGTTCACGTTCGGGACCAGGCCCGAGAAGGCACTCGGGGATCCGGGGCTCTGGGAGCGGGCCGAGACGCTGATCCGGCAGGCGCTCGAGCGCTCCGGGGTGCAGTACCGGATCAAGCCCGGCGACGGCGCCTTCTACGCGCCGAAGATCGACATCCAGATCGAGGACGCACTGGGCCGCGAGTGGCAGACCGCGACGATCCAGGTCGACCTGGTCATGCTGCCGGAGCGGTTCGACCTGACCTATGTCGACGAAGAGGGCCACCTCCAGCGCCCGATCGCGATCCACCGCGCGATCTACGGCTCGCTGGAACGGTTCATCGGCGTGCTGACCGAGCACTTCGCAGGGGCGTTCCCGTTCTGGTGCGCGCCCGTGCAGGCAGTCGTGATCCCGATTGCGTCGCGCCACAGCGAGGCTGCGGTCGAGCTGGCGACGCTGCTCCGCAGCTGCGGGATCCGGGTCGAGGTGGATGACTCCGACAGCCGCATGCAGAACAAGATCCGCCTTGCGCAGGAGCAGAAGGTCCCGTACATGCTCGTGCTCGGCGATCGGGAGATCGAGGCGCGCAGCGTCGCGGTCCGGACCCGGGCGGCGGTCCAGGAGCCGCCCGTGGGCTGGGACGTGCTCGCCGAGCGCCTTGCGGCGGAGGCCGCCGCCCGCCGGCCGTGACCTTCGAACGCCGCCACCCGTGACCTGAGCCCGGCCGCGGGGTGGCGCTGGGTCGACGGCGCATGCTATAGTCCTGCGGGCGACCGGGTCGGTCGGACGCTTCGGCGTTCCATCGTCGGCCGCCGTTCATTCGTATCGGGCGTTCGTGCCCGCGGCAACGAGGGGAACAGAGACTGGCTCGAGACCTGCGCGTCAACCAGATGATCCGCGTGCCCTCTGTGAGGGTCGTGGACGAGGAAGGTGCCCAGCTGGGCGTGCTCCCGACCATGGAGGCCATCCGGCTCGCGCAGGAACGGGGCTACGACCTCGTCGAGGTCGCGCCGATGGCGGTTCCGCCGGTGGTGAGGCTGCTCGACTACGGCCAGTACAAGTACGACGCCGCGAAGAAGGAGAAGGAGGCCCGCCGCCACCAGCGGTCGGTCGAATTCAAGGAGATCCGGCTCAAGCCCAAGATCGGGCAGGGTGACTTCGACACGAAGGTCCGTCGCGCCATCCAGTTCCTGGAGGACGGCGACCGAGTGAAGGTTGCGTGCCAGTTCCGCGGGCGCGAGCTCTCCCACGCGAACCTGGGCCGAGACCTGCTCACGAAGTTCGCCGAGCTGGTCAAGGATCACGGAGCCGTCGAGAGGCAGCCGCTGCTCGAAGGCAAGTCGATGTCCATCGTGATCGCGTCGACCCACAAGCCGAAGGCACCGCCGCCCGAGGGCAGGCCACAGCCGGCCGAGGGGCGGCCGCAGGCGGCGGAGGAACGGCAGCCCGAGGAGCGACAGGCCGAGCCCGCGAGGGAACCCGTGACGTCGGCGGTGGCCACCGCGGCAGCACCGGCGGCACCGCGGCCGACGGCACCGCGGGCGGTCGCACCGCGGTCGAACCGATCCGCGGTCGGCGACAAGACACCAGCACCGGCTGGTGACGGCGCGCAGGGGGCGCCACCGTCCGAGCCGGCAGGAGAATGACCACGTGCCCAAGCTGAAGACCCACAAGGCCACGCAGAAGCGCTTCGCCGCGAGCGGGAACGGCCGGATCGTCCGCGTCAAGGCGTGGCGCGGCCACCACCTCGAGATCAAGTCGTCGCGCCGCACGCGACGCTATGCGGGCAAGGCGATCGTCGCCGGCCAGATGGCCGCGCGGATCAAGCGCCTCCTCCCGTACCTGTAGGAGCACGGACCGATGGCACGCGTCAAGCGGGGCGTCACCGCACACCAGCGACACAAGCGACTGCTCGACGCGGCAGAGGGCCGGCGCGGGACGCGATCCCGCCTGATCCGTCCGGCGCGTGAGGCGCTCCTGCACGCGATGGCGTACGCGTACGTCGGTCGCAAGCAGCGCAAGCGCCAGATGCGCTCCCTCTGGATCGTCCGCCTCAACGCCGCCGCCCGCGAGAACGGCCTGACCTACGGCCGCCTCGTCTCCGGGCTCAAGTCGGCCGGCGTCGCGCTCGACCGGAAGGTGCTCGCGGACATCGCCGTCCGCGACGCCGCGACGTTCGCCCGCATCGCCGAGGTCGCTCGCGGCCAGTAGCCCCGACCGACGCCGATAGTGGACCTCGACACCCTCTCCGCGCGCCTGTCCGCGCTGGAGCGGGCCGGCCTCGACGCGATCCATGCGGCCTTGGAGCCCGAGGCGCTCGAGGCCGTCCAGGTGGCCTATCTCGGCCGGCGCGGTGAGCTCAAGACCGTGCTCGGCGGGATCGGCGCACTGCCGGGACCGGACCGGCCCCGGATCGGCGCGATCGGGAACGCCGTCCGCGAGACGCTCGAGGCTGCGCTCGATGCCCGTCGCCGCGAGCTGGAGTCCGTCGCCCTCGATGCCCGCCTCGCCCGTGAGACGGTCGACGTCACGCTTCCGGGCCGCCCGTTCCGGCGCGGCTCGCTGCACCCGCTCATCGAGACGAACCGCGAGATCGCCCGCATCTTCGGGCAGTTCGGCTTCGTCGTCTACGAGGGGCCCGAGGTCGAGTCGGACGCGCGCAACTTCGAGGCGCTGAACATCCCTCCGGATCATCCCGCGCGCGACCTCTGGGACACGCTCTACACCGACGTCCCCGGCTACCTGCTGCGGACCCACACGTCGCCCGGGCAGATTCACGTCATGCAGCAGACGGCGCCGCCGATCCGGGCCCTGCTTCCGGGCCGATGCTTCCGCTACGAGGCGGTCGACGCGAGCCACGGGTTCGAGTTCTTCCAGGTGGAGGGCCTCATGGTCGACGAGGGGACGACCATGGCCGACCTGCGCGGGCTGCTCGACGCGTTCGCGCAGGCGATGTTCGGGCGCGCCCGGCCGACCCGGTTCCGCCCCGGGTACTACCCGTTCACCGAGCCGTCGGTCGCGTTCGACGTGCAGTGCGTCGTCTGCGACGGCGCGGGCTGCCCCTCCTGCAAGCGGACCGGCTGGATGACGATCCTCGGCGCCGGGATGGTGCACCCGGTCGTGCTCCGGAACGGGGGACTCGACCCCGAGCGCTACCAGGGGTTCGCGTTCGGGCTCGGCACGGACCGGATCGCGATCCTGCGCTACGGCATCGACGACATCCGGATGTTCCTCGAGAACGACCTGCGGTTCCTGGAGCAGTTCTCGTGACGCGCGGGCGGGCCGGAGAGCCAGCCGCCGACGCAGCCATGCGCCCGGCGGCCGTGCGCCCGGCTGCCGTGGGAGCCGCCTGATGCGCATCCCGCTCTCCTGGTTGCGCGAGTACGTCGACGTCGACCTGTCACCCGAGGAACTCGCGGACCGCCTGACGCTCCTCGGCATGGAGGTGCAGGCGATCGAGCGTCGCGGCGCCGACTGGCACCGCGTCGTGGTCGGTGAGCTGCTGACCGTCGAGCCTCATCCGGGGTCGGACCACCTGCTCGTCACGACGGTCCGGACGTCGCCCGCCGAGCCGGTCCTGACGGTCCTGACCGGCGCCTCGAACGTCGTGGCGGGCCAGCACGTGCCCGTCGCGGTCCCCGGCGCAGTTCTGCCCGGCGGCCGGCGCATCGAGGTCACGCGCATGGCCGGGCGGGAGAGCCAGGGCATGCTCTGCTCCGGCGCCGAGCTCGGGCTGACGACCGACGCGGACGGCATCCTGATCCTGCCGGCCGATGCGCCGCCCGGTGTCGCCATGGCC
This sequence comes from Chloroflexota bacterium, assembly GCA_021802185.1. Taxonomy (GTDB): domain Bacteria; phylum Chloroflexota; class Limnocylindria; order Limnocylindrales; family CSP1-4; genus JAJYNJ01. The sequence goes on from JAKAAV010000070.1 coordinate 7,274, forward strand.
GACCTCTTCGGCGACGTCGTCCTCGACGTCGACGTGAAGCCGAACCGCGGCGACGCGCTCTCGCTCATCGGGCTCGCGCGCGAGGTCGCGGCAGCGACCGGGGGGCACGTGCGATGGCCCGAGATCATGCTTGACGAGTCGGGCTCGTCGACTGAGGCCCGCGTCTCGGTCGACGTCGAGGACGAGGCCCTCTGCCCGAGGTTCGTGGCGCGGTACGTCGACGAGGTCCATGTCGGCCCGTCCCCGTTGCGCGTCCAGGCGCGCCTGACCGCCGCCGGCGTCCGGCCCGTGTCGAACGTCGTCGACGCCTCCAACTACGTGATGCTCGAGCTCGGCAAGCCCACCCACACATTCGACGCAGCCGCGATCGCCGACGGCCGGCTCGTCGTGCGGCTCGCGCGCCCGGGGGAGCGCCTCGAGACGCTCGACCACGCCGTGCGCGACCTGACGCCCGAGACCCTGCTGATCGCCGACCCGTCCGGGCCGCTGAGCATCGCGGGCGTGATGGGCGGCGCGTCGAGCGAGGTCGGGGAGGGGACAACCTCCGTCGTCATCGAGTCGGCCGTGTTCGACCCTGTCGCGATCAGGCGCGCGGCGCACCACTACGCGCTCAGGAGCGAGGCGAGTCTGCGGTTCGAGAAGGGCCAGGAATCCCGGCTCGCGCGGATCGGCGCGGACCGCGTCGCGCAGCTGGTCGCCGCGTGGGCGGGGGCGCGCGTCGCGCCCGGTCGCGTCGACACCGCCCCGCTCGAGCCCGAACCCGCGCGCCTGCCGTTCCGGCCCTCGCGGGTGGCGGCCCTGCTCGGCACCGACGTGCCCGTCGAGGAGATGGGCGCCCTCCTCGAGCGCGTCGAGGTGCGCACCGAGCCGGCGAGGCCGGGCGACGTCGTCCCGGTCGCGGCCGGGTCGCCGGGCGTGATCCTGGACCATGCCGGCGCCGCGGAGGCGCTCGTCGCGATCGTGCCCACCCATCGACGCGACCTGGAGATCGAGGCCGACGTGACCGAGGAGGTCGCGCGGATGCTCGGGTACGACCACGTGCCCGGCCGGCTCCCGGAGACGCCGATGCCCGGATACCGACCGGATCCGCGCCGGCTGGTGGACTCGGCACGCGACGCGCTTGCCGGACGTGGCCTCGGCGAGGTCGTCACGCATGCGCTCGTCGGCCCGGTCGACCACGAGCGGCTCGGGATCGCCGCGGACGACCTGGCCACGATCCGGGTCACGAACCCGATCTCGGTCGATCACTCGCAGGTGCGCCGGTCGCTGCTGCCCGGGCTCGTCCGCGTCCTCGTCGATAACGAACGCCAGCGGCGCAGCGACCTGTCGCTGTTCGAGGTCG
>JAKAAV010000071.1 GCA_021802185.1 Chloroflexota bacterium
CCGCGGCGACGTACGGGTCTGATCCGACGACGGACATCTCGAGGGCGCGGGCGCGATCCGCGATCGCCATCCCGATCCGGCCAAGGCCGACGATGCCGAGCGTCTTCCCGGCGACCTCGACTCCCGTGAACGCGGCCCGCTTCCACTCTCCGCGCCGCACCGACGCGTCGGCGGCGGCCACGTGGCGCGCCAGCGCGAAGAGCAGCGCGAGCGTGTGCTCGGCGGCCGCCAGCGTGTTGCCGGTGGGCGCGTTCACGACCACGATCCCGGCCTCGGTCGCGGCGTTCACGTCGACGTTGTCGACCCCGACGCCGGCTCGTCCGACCACGATCAGGCGGCTGCCGGCGGCGATGGTCTCGGCGTCGACCTTGACCTGGCTTCGCACGACGAGCGCGTCGTAGGCGGGCAGCGCCGCGAGGAACTCGTCTCTCGGCATCCCGAGGCGCACGTCCACGTCGTGGCGACCGCGAAGCAGCGCGAGTGCCTCGTCGGCGAGCGCCTCGGCGACGAGGATCCTCATGCGCCCGCCCTCGCCGTATCGGGCGCCCCTTGCGCGGCAGGCGGCGCTGCCTGCCCGGCGTCCCGCGCGGATCCCGGTTCGGCCACGACGGGGTCGGTCGCGGCCGCGATGCGACCCCGACCGGCCTCGCTTGCGGCTCGTGCCCCAGCGGCGAGCGAAGCGCCTCGTTCGACGGGCCGGCCCGTGGCTTCCAGCGCCTCCTCGAGAATGTCCAGGGCCGCGAGGATGTCGTCGAGCGTCACGTACCCCAGGTGCCCGACCCGGAACACCGTCCCCGTCAGCTTGCCCTGGCCGCCCGCGAGCGCGAGCCCGCGGCGCCGCAGGTCGGCGTTGAACGGCTTCCAGTCGAGGTCCTCGGGCACGTACGCGGCGGTCACCGTGTCGGACGCGTGCCCGGGATCGGCGAACAGCCGGAATCCGAGCGCCATGAGGCCGGCGCGCGTGGCGGCACCGCAGGCGGCGTGGCGCGCGAAGATCGACTCGTACCCCTCCGCCTCCATGAGCCCGAGCGCGACGTCGAGCTGGAAGCAGACGCTGACGGGCGGCGTCCACGGCGTCGAGCCCTTCGTCGCGGCCTCGCGGTGCGCGCGAAGATCGAAGTAGAAGCGCGGTATCGTGGCCTGTTCCTGCGCGTCCCAGGCCCGTGCCGACACGGCAAGCATCGTGAGCCCGGGCGGCACCATCCAGCTCTTCTGCGAGCCGGTCACGACGACGTCGAGACCCCAGCCGTCGGTGTCGAACGGCACGGCGCCGAGGCCGCTGATCGCGTCGACGAGCACGAGGGCGTCGGGAGCAGCCGACCGGACCGCGGCCGCGAGGCTGCCGATCGGGTTGGTCACGCCGGTCGACGTCTCGTTGTGCGTCAGGAGGACGGCGACGGGCGGTCGGCCCTCGTCCCGCATCCGGCCGATGGCCTCGGCGACCGCCGCCGGCTCGGCGGCCCGGCCCCATTCGACGGCCAGCGTCGTCACGTCGGCGCCGTACTGCCGCGCGATCTTCGCGAAGCGGTCGCCGAACGCGCCGATCGTCACGGCGAGGACCGGATCCCCGGGCGAGAGGTGATTGACGACCGCGGCCTCGAGGCCGCCGGTTCCCGACGCGCCGACGAGCAGGATGTCATTCGAGGTGCGGAACGCGCGCTGGAGGGCCGGCCCGACGCGGCCCATGAGGGCGGCGAACTCCGGGCCTCTGTGGTTGACCATCTGCCAGGCACCGGCCGAGCGGACGGCGTCGGGGAGGGGCGTGGGCCCGGGGATGCGAAGGTGTGCCTGCAGGTTGGCCATGGCTGACTCCAGCGGGGCGGCGAGGCGGCGGGGGATGTGGCGTCGATGCTACCGGAGAGAGCGGTGACCGCGTCGCTGACCGGTGGGTCGGAGGGTCAGGCCTGGTCCGGCGCACCGCGACTGTCCGCGCGGCCGGCCGGCACGACGCCGGCAGCGGTCCGCAGGCGGGCGGCCACGCGAACGCGTGCCACCTCGCTGCCGAAGCGGCCCCCGGTACACTCGACGGCGTGCCACGTCGCCGCCCCGACCCTCGTGGGCCTTCGACACTGTTCCCGGTGGGGTCCGTGACCCCGGCCGATCCGTCGGCTTCTCCCCGGCCGGCCGCGAGCGAGTCGGTCCCCGCTCCGCAACCGCTCGCCGCCCGGATGCGCCCCCGCTCGCTCGACGAGTTCGCCGGGCAGGAGCATCTCGTCGGCCCGCAGGGCCCTTTCCGGCGGTTCGCCGCGTCCCACTCCCTGCCGAGCATGATCCTGTGGGGGCCGCCCGGCAGTGGCAAGACCACGCTCGCGCGCCTCCTGGCCGCGGCCGCCGGTGCCGAGTTCCGGACGCTGTCCGCCGTCATGAGCGGTGTCGCCGACGTGCGCGCCGCGATCGCGACCGCGGCCGAGCGCAGGCGCATCGATCCGTCGGGCGCCCCGACGGTCCTGTTCATCGACGAGATCCACCGCTTCAACCGTGCGCAGCAGGACGCGCTGCTGCCGCACGTGGAGGAGGGGACGGTCACGCTCGTCGGCGCGACGACGGAGAACGCCTACCTCTCCGTCAACCCGCCGCTCCTCAGCCGGATGCGGGTGTTCCGGCTCGAGCCGCTGGAGGACGAGGCGGTCGAGCGGGTCGTCCGGGCGGCGATGGCGGACGAGGAGCGCGGGCTCGGCGGACGCGTCGTCCTCGATGACGACGTCATGCGGCTGCTCGTGCAGATGTCGGGCGGCGACGCCCGACAGGCGCTGAACCTGCTCGAGGCGACGGCGTCGCTGGCCGAGGCGGAGGATGTCCGGGACGCGGACGGCAGGGTCGCGCCACGCCGCGAGGACCTGGAGGCGGCGGCGCAGCAGCGCGCGGCCGCGTATGACCTCGTCGGCGATCGCCACTACGACACGATCTCCGCGTTCATCAAGAGCGTCCGCGGCAACGACCCGGACGCGGCGCTCTACTGGCTGGCCGAGCTCATCGTGGCCGGGGAGGATCCGCGCTTCATCGCGCGGCGGCTGATCATCCTCGCGAGCGAGGACGTCGGCAACGCCGACCCGCGCGGTCTGCAGGTCGCGGTGGCCGCGTCGCAGGCGCTGGAGTACGTCGGGCTGCCGGAGGCGCAGTACGCCCTGGCGCAGGCAACTGCTCTACTCTCTATGCTTCCGAAATCGAATCGAGTCGGCCGGGCATACTTCAAGGCGCGCGCCGACGTCGAGCGGTTGGGCCCGCAGCCGGTTCCGATGCATCTCCGCAACGCCCCCGTGGCGCGGATGCAGAGCCACGGCATCGGCGTCGGCTACCGATATCCGCACGACTATCCGGGCGCCGATGTCGAACAGCAGTACCTCCCCGACACGCTCGCCGGGGCGCGCTACTACGAGCCGTCGGATGAGGGTTTCGAGCGCCAGCTCGGCGAGTTCGCGGAACGACGACGCGAACGCCGCAGAGCGGCCGATCCGGAGGGCTGACCAGGCCGGCGTCCGCTCCCGCGTCAAGCGCGTGCCGTGGCGCGCGAGGCTGGCATGCCGCGCCCCGCGAACCTCACGTCCCGCGGCGCGAGAGGCTCGTTCCGCGTTCCCCGGTTAGGATGCCCGAGGCACCGCCGCGTATCCGGCGCAACACCGGGCCCGCCACGCTGCCGACCTCCACCGGATACCCGGGATCCTGCGCTCGGGACTGCGCCCTCGTGGCGTGCGCGACGGGCCGGACGGCCTCTCGGGCATCGCTCCGACACTCGAGTGAGGAACTGTGAGTCGACTCTTCGCGGCGCTCGGCCGGGCCAGCGTGCGCTTTCGCTACCCGATCATCGTGGCCTGGATCGTCGTCACCATCGTCGCCGTGCGGACGCTTCCGTCGCTCGGCAGCGTTGCCAAGGACACGACCAGCGGCTTCCTCCCGTCGAACGTGCCGAGCATGCAGGCCGCGTCGATGGCATCCCCGTTCCAGAACGCGAACCTGGCGACCGCGACGCTGATCGCGGCCCGGCCCGGCGGCCTGACACCGGCCGACAACTCGGCGCTCGACGCGCTCGAGGCCCGCATCGGCAGGTTGCCGCACGTGAAGGACGTGATCGACCTGGGCATCTCGCGGGACGGTGAGGCCAGGCAGGCCCTCATCGAGGCGAACGTTCCGCAGTTTGCGGGCGGGGGCGAAGCGGCGAGCCTCGTGACGGCCATCCGCCAGGCGGATGCCCAGGCTGCTCCGGCGGGGCTGCAGGTCCATCTGACCGGCGAGATCGCCATCCAGGTCGACAACGCGGCCGCATCCGGAAGCTCGCAGAACCGCACGCAGCTGCTGTCGGTCCTGTTCATCGTCGTGCTCCTGCTCCTCGCGTTCCGGGCCGTGCTCGCGCCGCTCGTGACGCTCATTCCGTCGGTCTTCGTGCTGGCGCTCGCCGGCCCCGTGATCGCGGAAGCCGCGAGCGCCGGGGTCCAGGTGTCGTCGATCACCCAGTTCATGCTGATCGTCCTGATCCTCGGGGCGGGCACGGACTACGGCGTCTTCCTGGTGTTCCGCGTGCGGGAGGAGCTGCGACGCGGGCTCTCGGGGCCGGATGCGGTCGTGCGGGCGGTGACGCGCGTCGGCGAGTCGATCACGTTCTCGGCCCTGACGGTCATCGCGGCGCTCACCAGCGTCGCGCTGGCCCAGTTCGGCCTCTACCAGAGCCTCGGGCCCTCCCTCGCCATCGGCATCGCCCTCATGCTGCTGGCGGGGCTGACGCTGCTGCCGGCGCTGCTGGCGGTGCTCGGCCGGGCGGTCTTCTGGCCGAGCGACATCCGGCATGAACCCGTGGAGGCCCGCGGGCTGTGGGACCGGGTCGGCGCCGTCGCGACGCGCCGTCCCGCCGTCACGTTCGTCGCCGGCGTCGTGCTCTTCGGCGGTCTCGCGGCGACCCTGCTCAGCACCGGGGTGGCCGGCTTCGGCGACGTGACGTCGTCCCCGCCGGGCACCGATTCCGCCGCCGGCACCGCGCTCCTCGACGCGCACTTCCCGTCGGCCACCGTCAATCGCACCGCGATCCTGATGCAGTTCCCGGAGTCGGTCTGGAGCAACCCGTCGGAGCTCACCGCCGCCCAGGCCGGGCTGGCGGCGCTGCCGGGCTTCAAGAGCCTCGTCGGCCCGCTCGATCCGAACGGCATCCCGCTGACGGTGGCGCAGCTCACGGGGCTGCACGCGGCGCTCGGGCCGGCCCGCGCCCTGCCGCCCGTCGAAGCCCACGGCATCCTCGTCCCGCAGCTCGCATACGACGCGTACCGGGCCACAGCGAACCTCATCAGCCCCGACGGCCGCACGGCCCAGTGGTCCGCCGCCGTGGGCAGTGGCGACACCTCGAGCCCGAGCGCCCTTGCCGCCGTGCCCGGCTACCGCGCGGATGTTGCCCGCGTCGCGAGATCGGCGGGCGCGTCCGCCAGCGGCCTCCTCGGCAACGTCGAGTTCGCCTATGACGTGAGCAACGTCTCGTACACCGACCTCGTGCGGATCATCCCCATCGTGGCCGTGCTGATCGCCATCCTTCTGGCGGTCGTGATGCGGAGCCTCGTGGCGCCGCTGTACCTCGTCGCGAGCGTCGTGCTCTCGTACCTCGCGGCCCTCGGCCTGACGGGCGTCCTGTTCGTGTGGCTCGGCGGGCAGGCCGGCCTCAACTTCGTCCTGCCGTTCCTGATGTTCGTGTTCCTGATGGCGCTCGGCTCCGACTACAACATCCTGGTCATGAGCCGCATCCGGGAGGAGGCGCACGACCACCCACTGAGGGATGCCGTGACGCGCGCGATCGGCCGTACCGGTGGCACGGTCACCACGGCCGGCGTCATCCTGGGCGGCAGCTTCGTGGTCCTCGCGATCGCGACGAGCGGCACCGCGGGGGCGGCCCAGATCCAGCAGATCGGGTATGGGCTGGCCGCCGGCGTGCTGATGGACACGTTCCTCGTGCGGTCGCTCCTGGTCCCGTCGGTCGTCGCGCTGCTCGGGCGCTGGAACTGGTGGCCGAGCCGTCTCGAGGTTGGCGCCGGCGCGCGCCGCGACGAGCCGTCGCGGGGCACGGCGCTCCCCTGACCGCGCCGCGCAGCGGCCGATCGATCGGCCGAGTGCCCGGACAGGCGGGAGGGCGCCGCTGACGAGGCCCGCGCGCGATCAGGCGGCCGGGAAGACGTCGTCCAGGAACGCCTTGACCAGGATGTCCGGGTCGACGTGGTCGGAGTTCGTGAGGACCACGATGGACATCCCGTCCGCGCCGGGGAAATACCGCATCGAGGAGTGGAATCCCTCGACCGCGCCGTCGTGGCCCCACGATCCCCACCCGCTCAGGCTGCGGCGCTGGACGCCGAGCCCGTACGGAAGCCTCGGGTGGAACGGCGCAGTGAGGCCGAAATCGAGCATCTGCGAGAGCAGGGCCGGCGGCAGGACCTTGTTCCGGTACAGGTAGAGCGCCCAGCGAGCCAGGTCGTCGGCGGTCGTCACCAGCGAACCCGCCGCCCCGATCGCCGTCGCCAGCGACGTGTACGGCACGTACCGCGACCCGTCGGAGACGTTCTTCAGCGTCCAGGTGGCGTAGTTCGAGTACGTGTATCCGGTGGCGGGCGAACCCGAGATCGGTTCCTCGCTCTGGAGGAACGTGTTGGCCAGGTGCAGCGGCACGAGGAAGCGCCTGCGCAGCAGCGAGGCGAGCGTCTGCCCCGTCGCCTTCTCGATGACCTGACCGAGCAGGATGTAGTTTGCGTTCGAGTACGACCAGCCCTGGCCTGCGGTGAAGAGGGGCGCACCCACGTACGAGATCACCCGTGCGGGCGTGAAGACGGTCGCCGGGTGACCGACGATCGCGTTGTTGAGGGCGGGGTGCATGAAGGGATCGAAGATGCCGCTCGTGTGGTCGAGCATCTGCCGGAGCGTGACCCCGTCGTCGAACGGCAGGTCCGGGATCCACTTCGACAGCGGATCGTCCAGGCTGAGGACGCCCTGCCCGGCGAGCTGGACCGTGAGGGCCGCGACGAATGTCTTGGTGATGCTGCCCGCGTCGAACAGCGTGAAGTTCGTCAGGGCGCGCCGGCCCGCCACGTTCGCGAACCCCGCGTGGCCGTCCCACACGGTGCCGTTGGGGAACCGGATCGCGACCTGCAGCCCGGGGAGGTGGTTCTTCGCGCGGATCGCCGCAAGCGTCGAGGTCAGCTTCGCGCTCAGGGCGTCGGTGAAGACGGGGAACGCGGTCGCCCCTCCGGCCGTCTCCAGGGTGGCCTGGCCGGCGGACGCGGGCGTCGTCGAGGCCGCGAGAGACGAGCCGGGCAGCGTCGCGCCGGCGAGCAGCGCGAGCGCGAGCGCCGCGGCTCGACGTCGCAACGCCGGGCGCCGGGGGACGTTGACGGAACGCGGAGCGCGGATCGTGGCGACCATGGTGCGACCGTACGCGGCGCGGAAACCGCCGGCATCCGACAGGCGCCGTAGGACCCCCTACGGGATACCGGGACCGGGCGTGCCGAGCGCTGCCAGGAGGCCGGACACCAGCAGGTCGGGGTCGGTCGCATCGGCGTTGGTCAACACGACGACGGCCGCGCCCGACGCGGGGAAGTAGCGCATCGCCGCGTGGAAGCCCGACAGCAGCCCCGAGTGCCCGATCGCGACCTGGCCGTCGAGCGTGACTCGCTGCACGCCGAGGCCGTACGGCCAGCGCGGATGGAGCCCGCGTGTGAGCCCGAAATCGAGCATCGTCGCGAGCGTCGACGGGGGCAGCAGGTGACCACCGTAGAGTGCCTCCGCCCAGCGCGACAGATCGTCCGCGGTCGTCACCAGGGCGCCGGCCGTCCCGAGGGCGGTGGCGAGCGACGTGAATGGCACGTACCGCGTCCCGTCTCCGAGCGCGACCTGCGGCCACGACGCGTCGCTGACCGCGTCGTACCCCGTGGCTCGCACGAACGCGGCGGGCGGCGGAGACGATCCCTGCAGGAACGTGTGCGCCAGGCCGAGCGGACCGAGGAACCTCGACTGGATCAACGAGCCGACGTCGCGTCCGGTGGCCGCCCGGACGATCTGCCCGAGGAGCAGGTAGTTGGCGTTCGAGTACAGCCAGCCGTGGCCCGGCGCGAACGCCGCGCGGCCCGCGTATGCGAGCACGCCGGCGGGCGTCCACGCGATCGACGGCCGCGCCCCGAGACGCGAGAGCAGCGCGGGACTGTCGAAGGGCTCGGTGATCCCGCTCGTGTGGTCGAGCAGCTCCCGGATGGTCACTCCGCGCGCGGCCGCGTCACCGGGCAGCCAGCGCGACACGAGGTCGTCCAGCGAGAGGACGTGCTCGTCGACGAGCTGGAGCACGAGCGCTGACACGAACGTCTTGGTGATGCTTCCCGCGTCGAAGACCGTCGTGGGCGTGACCCTGACGCGAGCGGCCACGTCCGCGTAGCCGGCGTCACCGATCCAGGTCGCCCCGTCCGCCAGGCTCACGACCGCCTGAACGCCGGGGAGATGGTGGATCGAACGAAGGCGCAGGAGCTCCGCGGACAGCGCCGCGCGCACGGCGGGCGTGAGCAGCGGCGCCGGACCCGACCTCGACGACGGCGCGACGCCCGAGGCCGTCCCAGGCACCGTTCCGCCGGAAGCCGCCCCGACGATCCCGTCGACGCCACCGGTCGG
>JAKAAV010000072.1 GCA_021802185.1 Chloroflexota bacterium
CGAGGTCGTCGAGCGCGTGCCGAGCGTGGCATGGGAGGACATGACGGGCGCGGACGTCGCCCCGCCTCCGTAGGACTGTGCCGCCGCCGGCAGGGCGGCGACGAGCCAGATCACGACGAGCGCAGCACTGGACAGCAGCACGTCGGCGATCGAGCGGCGGGGGACGCGAGCGTGCATCTGGTGCACCTCCTCGATCTGCAGGGAGACCTCGCGGCGCGAAGCCTCGCCAACACACGGCTCCTACGCCGGCTCGCCGCCCGCGGTTTCGGCACCCGTTCTGGGAAGCCGGAGACGCACGCGCGCTCGATCGGCGCGCAGCGAGGCCAGTGCGAAAGGCGGGTATGCTCCCGAGCCACCGACGGACGCGGAAATCCGGCCGGGGCCGGCCCGCGTATGGAAGGGCGCGGGCCACGTGAGCTCGACGGGTCACGTGAGCTCGAGATGGGAGTCGGGGAGGGCGACGAGCAGACGGTGGACACGTGTCGCAGGCCATCCACGTTCCGGTGGCAGCTCCGATCGGCGTCGGCAGGCTGACGCCTGCTGCCGGTCGCGCGATGGAACCCGCCGGCAACGAGCGGACGCCGCCGCGCGTGGACGAGGTGGCGTCGCGGGTCGACGACGAGAGGGTTCAGTTCGATCGCGAACTGGTCGCCCGCATTGCGAACGGCGACGAACGGGCCCTCGGCGTCGCGTACGATCGCCACGCGGCGGTCCTCTACGCCGCGTCCGTCCGGATGCTCGCCGATCCGCTTGCGGCCGAGGAGGTCGTCCAGGACACGTTCCTGGCGTTGTGGAGCCACGCCGGGAGCTTCGACGGGGCGCAGGGCTCCCTGGCCGCGTGGCTCTTCGCGATCGCCCGGAACCGGACGCTCGACCATCTCCGCCGCGCGTCCCGGCGGCCTCGAACGGAACCGACGACGGCCCGGGAAGACGAAACCGACGACCTGTTGGAGACGCGGCTCGCGTCGGGCATGCCGGTGGGTGATGGCAGCACCGCGACCGATCCGGCGGAGACCGTGTCGCGCCGGTGGGCGGCGGCCGTCGTCCGGGCCGTGCTCCAGACGATGCCGCCGCTGGAGCGCGCGCCGCTCGAGCTCGCGTACGACGCCGGTCTCACGCAGCAGGAGGTCGCGGTGCGCCTCGGGTGGCCCGTCGGGACGGTCAAGACGCGGACCCGACGGGGCCTGCTACGGCTGCGCGAGCTGCTCGAGGGCAGCGGCGCGCTCGACGACCTGTTGGAGGTGCAGCGTGGAGCACGCTGACGCGCGCGAGCGACTGGTCGGCGCAGCGGCGGATCCGAGCGCGCTTGACCGCCTCGCCGCCCTCCTCGGATCGCCGGCCACCACGGCGGACACGGCGGACGGGCGCGCGGTGACCGCCGGCGCGGATGCATCTGCCGGTGTGCCCGATCCATCTGCCCCCGCGGCCGACGCACCTGAGGCGGCCGATGCGCGAGCCGACTCCGACCTGCGTGCGCACCTCGAGACGTGCGCGGCGTGCCGCGCGGACCTGGAGGGATGGCGGGCGACCGCAGCCGCCATCCGCGGCGCGCTGGCGTCGCCAGACCCGCGTCCAGACGCCGTGCCCGCCGATCCGGCCGCGCTGCGCGCTGTGACCCTCGCGCGGGTCCGCGAGTCCGGCGTCCGCACCGACCTCCCGGCCCGGCCCCTCGTGACCGGGATCCGGTCCGGCTGGGCGAGTCGCCTGCGACGGGGGGCGTTCTCCAACCCCCTTCGACTCGCCGGCGTGGCTGCGGCCGTGGTCGCGCTCGTGCTCGGCACGGCCGTCATCCGCGATCTGTCCGCGGAGCGGGACCGGGCACAGCAGACCGCCCGCGCGGCGGCGTCGCTGGCCGCGACCGTGGACCAGGTGCTGCAGGAACCGGGTGCGCGGGTCGTGACGTTGCATGGGCCTGCGAGCTCATCCGCGAGCGGCGTGCTGCTGTGGGGCCCATCCTCGGGCCAGGTCGTGGTGATGACCCAGGCGCTGGCGCCGCCGCCGGCCGGATCCTCGTACGACTGTTGGTTCGAGCAGGCCGGACGGCGCGTCGTGGTCGGTCGGATGACGTTCTCGGGCGACCTCGCCTACTGGGCGGGCCCGCTCGACGCGTGGACCTCCGGAGATCCTTCGGGCCTGCCGTTCGGCGTCAGCCTCGCGACCGCCGGAGGATCGCCCGGCGCTCCGATGCTGGTCGGCCGGTTGTGACGGGCGTCGCCCGCGGGTTCACCGCGGGTCGAGCGCGGAGCCGGGCGGCGGGGGCTCGTGGCTGACGTGACGCCGCGCGCCGTCCGCCGGATCGGATGCCACGCGCAGCTCGACGCAGCACGCGTCCGGTGACGGCGCGAACACGGGCTCTGCCCGGGCGTCCGGGAAACCCGCGGTCAGCCCCTGCAGCAGCGCCAGATTCATCGAGCAGGTCAGCTCGCGGTGCGTCGCAAGGAGGGCGTCGAACGGGCAGTTCCTGAGCCTGATCGTCCCCGCGTCCGAGCCCGTCTCGGGCTCGTAGCCGGATCGTTCGAGGCAGGCGACCAGGGCGCCGGCGCCGCCGGCCGGGTTCCCGGCGGCGGCAGCGATCCTGGCCCCGCGGGATCGGGCGACCTCGAGCACGCCCGTGCGTCGGGTGCCCTCCGCACCCTGCTCGATCGCCGTCGCGAGGACGTCCGCCGCCAGCCCGTAGCGGCGCTCCGGCAGCGACACGGCGACCTCGCCGGGGACGCGCGCGTACAGCTTCGCTGGCCTGCCTGCACCCGGCCCGGACCGGCCGGTGAGCCGTCGGTACTCGACCCGAAGGAGCCCCGCGTCGACGAGACGGTCCAGGTGGAACGCGGCCAGCTTCCGGCCGATCCCGGTGCCGGCAGCCGCCTCGTCCCGACCGACGGGCGCATGGCGCGACGACACGAACTCGTACAGGCGCCGCCGGGTGGGCTCTGCGAGCGTCCCAACGGCAGACAGCCGGTCCGCCGGTACAGGTGCGTCCATCCCCTGACTCTACTACCAAAATGCGCTGGCACAAGTGTTGACACGCCCCGAGATCCGATGCTATAGCTAGTGCGTACTGGCGTTAGAGACACGTCAGCCGCGGTGGAGGATCACTCATGGCAGCACCCGACCTCGAACTCCCCCGGCTGGCGGTCGCGGCGCCGGGCCTGCTTGCACAGGAGGCGCGCCCGCCTGCGCAGCAGCCAGGCCTGCGCGCGCAGGGGCGGACGGCGGAGCCCTTGGCAGGCGCCGCCACGCGGCCTCCGTTGAGCGACCGCGAGCGGCGGCGATTCGAGCAGTACCTCGGGGAGGTGCTCGGCCGCCTGGGGCTGGACTTCGCGACGCCGGCGACCACCGATACGCCGCACCGATTCCTGCAGGCGCTCGTCGACGCCACCGACGGGTACGAGGGCGACCCGAAGCTGGTCACGACGTTCCCGACCGAGTGCCACGGCGGTTCGGCGTGCGAGCTCGACCAGGTGGTCGAAGGGCCGATCCCGTTCTCCGCCCTCTGCGAGCACCACGCGCTGCCGTTCATCGGCGAGTCCTACGTCGGGTACGTGGCGCACGAGGAGATCCTCGGGATCAGCAAGTTGACGCGTCTCGTCCGCGTGGTCACGCACCGCTTCGGCGTCCAGGAGCGCATGACGGAGCAGATCGCCGACGAGCTCACGCGGATCGTGTCACCGCACGGCGTGGCCGTCCGGCTCGTGGCGCACCACGCGTGCACGCAGATCCGCGGCGTTCGGGAGATGTCGGCACGGACGCGGACGACGGCATACCGGGGCGTGTACGTCCGCGATGCCGCATTGCGGCGGGAGTTCCTCGAGCTGTCCGGTGTCGGAAGGGGTGCGTCATGACGGTCGCGTCGACGGAAGCCACCGATGGCGCACGCGTCGGTTCGATCGATCTCGCGCCGACTGTCGAGGCCGGCGCCCCGCTTGCACCGCTGTCGGTTCGTCCGGTCCCGCTCGAGCTCGCATGGGACGCCGTCGATCCCGCCGCGTCCTCGCGCGGCGGCCTTCCGGACTCGCTGCGCGCCCGGTACGGCGGGGATCTGTTCGTGGCGCTGCACCCGGCTCGACCGATCGTGATCGCCAACTTCGTCTCGACCATCGACGGCGTCGTCGCCTTCGATCGCGAGGGTAGGACGGGCGGCGGCGAGGTCAGCGGCTACTCGGAGCCCGACCGGTTCGTCATGGCGCTGCTTCGCGCGCTCGCCGACGTCGTGATCGTGGGCGCCGGAACCGTGCGAGCCGGTGGCGGCGAGCCGTGGACGCCGGCGGGCATCCATCCGGAAACGGCGGTCGAGACCGCGGCGTGGCGAGCCGCGCTGGGCCTCGCGCCCCACCCGACGACCGTCGTGTTGACGCGTGGCGGGGAGCTCGACGTGTCGGTCCCGGGACTCTCGGCGCCCGATATGCCGGTCATGGTGCTCACGACGCCTGCGGGCTCCCGGCGCATCGCGCCCCAGGCTCGTGCCGGCCTCGTGGTCGCGGAGACGGGCTCGGACGTGGTCGATCCATCCGCCGTGCTCGACCTCGTGTCGGCGATCGGCGGTCGCGTCGCGCTCTGCGAGGGCGGGCCGCACGTCCTCGGGGAGTTCGTCCGTGCCAGGCTCGTCGACGAGCTGTTCCTGACGCTCTCTCCCCGGCTCGCCGGCCGCGACCCGCGCTCGCCGCGCCTGGGTCTCGTCGAGGGGTCCGCATTCGGCCCGTACGACGCGCCATGGCTCGGGCTGCGGTCTGCACGTCGCGCCGGAGACCACCTGTTCCTGCGCTACGCGAGACGGACCGTGATGGAGGAGGGGGCCGCGTGATGGACCGGCTGGGGACCGTGGCGATCGTGGGCGGCGGACTGGCCGGTGCGACGGCGGCGCGGGCGCTGCGCGACGAGGGGTTCGACGGCGGGCTCGTGCTCGTCGGGGACGAGAGCGAGTTCCCGTACGACCGGCCTCCACTCTCCAAGGGCTATCTCCGCGGCGAGATGACACGCGCCGCGCTCGGCGTGAACGAGCCGGCCTGGTACGAGCGGCAGTCGATCGACTGGCGGTGCGGCCTGGCCGTCGTCGAGCTCGATCCGGCTGCCCGCGTGCTGCGCCTGTCGGACGGTTCCCGTGTGCGCTTCGACGCTCTGCTGCTCGCCACCGGTGCTGCGCCGCGAATCCCGGACGTGCCGGGGGCGCACCTGCGCGGCGTACATGCCCTCCGGACGGCCCGCGACGCGGACGAGATCCGGGAAGCCGCAGCGGCCGCCTCGCGCGTTGCCGTTGTCGGGGGCGGCTGGATCGGCGCAGAGGTCGCGGCGTCGCTGCGTCAGCTCGGCTGTGACGTCGCGCTGGTCGTGCCCGGGCAGGCGCCGCTGGAGCGCGTCCTCGGGTCACACGTCGCCTCCGTGTACCGCGAGCTCCACGAGTCGCACGGCGTCGACGTCATGGCCGCGGAGCGGGCTGCCTCGTTCGAGGGCGGCGGGCGCGTTGCGGCCGTGCGCATGGCTTCGGGCCGTCGGATCCCTGCCGACCTCGTCGTCGTCGGCACCGGCGTCGAGCCTCGAACCGACCTCGCGACGGCGGCGGGCCTGCCCGTCGATGGCGGGATCGTCGCGAGCGAGTACCTCGAGACCGGCGCGCCCGGCGTGTTCGCGGCCGGCGACGTCGCAGCCGCGTGGCACCCACGCCTCCGGGTGCGGCTGCGTCTCGAGCACTGGGACAACGCCATCCGGCAGGGCCGGACCGCGGCGCTGAACATGCTCGGCCGCCGCACCGCCCACGATGCCGTCCCGTACTTCTATTCGGACCAGTACGACCTCGGGATGGAGTACTTCGGCCACGCCTCGGGGTCGGAGCGATCCGTGCTGCGGGGCGTTCCTCGCGATGGCGCATTCATGGCGTTCTGGCTGCGCGACGGCGCGATCGCCGCCGCAATGCACGCGAACGAGTGGGACGCGGCCGACGACCTGCGCCGGCTCGTCGAGCAGTCGAGCCGGGTGGATCCCGCGCTCCTGGCGGACGAGAAAGTGCCGCTCGGGGTGCTCGGCACCGAGCAGGCCGCCTGACGGGGAAGGGGACTCGGTCGCGCGCGACGAGATAGCGCAGCCCATCCCGCCCTTGCCACCACGATGTGGCGCGCCGCGCCGGTGAACCGGCCCGAGGGCAGGATCCTCGGCGCGCAGTACGTCGGCGTCCTCGGCTCGGGCTTCACCCGGTACGACCTCACCGTGACGTCCGGGATGCCGAAGGAGCTGCTGGCGGGAACCGGTTGGCGGACCGGGACCGTCATCCACGGTCTCCTGCTCGGCGAGGGGGACGCCGCGTACGCGGGCTCGGGCGGGATCGCGATCATGCGCGGCGATGCCGTCGACACGAAGGGCGCCCCGCTTCCGACGACGGTCACCATCCGCACGTCACCGGCCGGCGCGCGCGTGTTCGATGCCGGCACGTTCGCATGGGCAGACGGGTTCGCGCCGCCCGCGATTGCGCTCGGCGTGAGCGCGGCGAGCTTCGACCGCTTCAACAGGAACCTGCTGACCTGGTTGGGATTCCCGCCGAAGGGATGAGCGTCGGGCGGCCCGGGTTGCGGCCCTACTGCGTGGCGAGGCTCGCCGCCGGGGCGCGGAGCTCGGCCGGCCGCCACGTCCACGACCACCGGGCGATCGCCAGGCAGCCGAGGGTCTCGAGGGCCGCGATGAACACGTAGTGCGGCGTGGCCGAGCCCAGCCCGAGCACGTATGCCACCGTCACCACGGCGGCGGCGATGTTCGCCCACCGCGCGGTCCGCTGCGGCAGCAGCAGCGAGAGCAGGACCATCGCGATCGGCACCTCCGCGACGACCGCGGCGATCAGCAGGAAACCAGGGGTGATCTGGATGCCGTCCGCGCTGCCCGTCAGGACCTGCTGGAGCGTGCCCGGGCTCATGAACGACAGGATGTCCGCGAAGATCATGTTGAGCATGACGAACACCCACGCCGCGGACAGGCGCGCCCTGATGCCGACCGGTTCGGTATGCACGATGACTCCTTCGGCCGGACGGGGCGAGCCGGTGCCGGCGGGCGTCGATGCGAATACTAACGCTGTTAGCATCGACTGCAGGCATCCTGGACTAACGGTGTTAGTATGTCAAGCGGGCCGTTCGGCCCGTCCGGGAGCACACGACATGGAGGCGTGGTGCCGCGCAGGAAGCGCGAGGGTGAACCGTTCGAGACGGTGAGCCGCGAGCGCGTGCTGCGGGCGGCGGTCGCGCTGGTGGACGAGCGCGGGATCGAGGCCCTCACGATGCGCGATCTCGCCGGCCGGCTCGGCATCGAGGCCGCGTCGCTCTACAACCACGTCTCGGGCAAGGACGACCTCCTCCTCGGGATGGCGGACCTCGTCATCGCGGAGATCGACCTGCCGTCAGAGGGCATGGGCTGGCGCGAGGCCATGCGACGCCGGGCCATGTCGGCGCGCCAGCTCTTCGCGCGGCACCCGTGGGCGGCCGCGCTCATCGACACCCGCATGCAGGCTCAGCCGAGCGGCCTCGCGTACGCGGACCGCGTCCTGGGCACGCTCCTTCGCGCGGGCCTCTCTCCGGCCGTCGCGGGCAACGCGTTCCTCGTCCTCGACAGCTACATCTACGGCTACGAGCGCCAGCGGTCGATCCTGGCCAGGGAGGACGGCGGCGACTCCACGGACACGGCGCAGGAGGTCGCCGATGCGATCGAGCCGGGCGCCTTTCCGGCGCTCATGCAGGTGGCGGCGGCGTACGCGGAGGAGCCGTTCGACGAGGATGCCGGGTTCGCGTTCGGCCTCGACCTGCTGCTCGACGGGATCGAGCGGCTGCTGCCGGCAGGTCAGCCGCAGAAGAGGCCATGATGGACGCGATACCTCCCTTGGCGGCGTGCGCCCGATACGTGTCGTGCGGCTGAACGGCCGCACGCGCCTCGCGCTGCACGTCCGAATCGGCGCGACGGCGACCGTCGACCCTTCCTTCACCCGCACTTCGGAGCCTGCGTGACCATGCGAGCAGCGATCTTCAACGGACCGCACAGGATCGAATACGGCGAACGGCCGGATCCGGTCATCCTGGAGCCGACCGACGCGATCGTGCGAGTCACGCTCGCGTGCGTCTGCGGCTCGGACCTCTGGTACTACCGTGGCCTCACCCCGCACGAGCGCGGCCCGATCGGGCACGAGTTCATGGGCGTGGTCGAGGAGGTCGGCGCGGCCGCCACCGATCTGGCCAGGGGCGATCTCGTGGTCGCGCCGTTCACGTACAGCGATGGCACCTGCCCGATCTGCCGGGCCGGCGTGACGTCGCAGTGCCTCCACGGTGGGGGGTTCGGAAACCACGGCATCGACGGGGGTCAGGGTGAGGCGGTCCGCGTGCCGCTGGCAGCCTCGACACTCGTGAAGGTGCCCGGCTCCGGTCATTCGGACGAGACCCTGCGCTCGGTGCTCGCGCTGTCCGACGTCATGTGCACCGGGCACCACGCCGCGATGAGCGCGGGCGTGAAGCCGGGCGACACAGTGGCCG